>CAMYND010000005.1 GCA_947259645.1 Thermodesulfovibrionia bacterium
GTTCCTGTTCCGGTATGCCTTTGTCATCTACCGGCGTATAAATACCAACAACTTCAAGACCGTTTTTATCATGGTGTTTACCATAGAGATCATTCAGGTGATTGAGGGCATCAAGGGAGTAGTTAAGAAATGAATTGTCTATTGTCAGTTCCCAGAAAACGAGGACAACTGGCCTGCTGCCAAAAAACTCAGACATGTTGAGAGTTTTACCATCTATGGTATTCAGGACAATCCCTTTTGCCCGGTCTCCCTCTGCTATACCGATTAATGCCACGGAACCTGCAGGCAACAGGATAACTGCCGCAACAAGAGAGATAAGCAATGTCGTCAGCCTGGATCTGATGCAGATCTTTTTTTTACCTCTCATGCGTTGATCCTCCCTGTCTGTAAGATATGGCCTTTACTCTCTTCCCGCCTTTCTCGTCCACGGCGACTTGTCAAGGACTTCTCTGACCTTGATCAGATAGCCAAAAGGATAATCTGGCTGATACAGATGGAACTTGTCAAATTCAAAAAGCTTTCTTGATGCAAGGAGGAATCGGTATTCAGGCGTTTCCTTTCCCAGTATTGTGACCTCGCAGTTTACCTGAAAACTGATATACTGAATGCCCTTCTCTGTATGGGACATACCCACATACAGGAGGCTTGAGTAGGGGTTCTTTTTAATATTTTCAAGGGCCTTGCCTCCGAATATCTCAAGGCCGCCGAGAATGGAGGAATCAAAATTACTCACATTTCCGTAGAGTTTTGACATTGCGCTCAGCCTCTTGTGCATGCTTTCCTTCCAGGGTATTGAACGTGCTTCTGCTATAACGCTCTCGAAAACATCCGTATAATGGCTGAGCTGGTCCTGTTCAGGGAGCAGCCCCACTCCTTTTACCGTCATATTCACAGGGAAGGAGCGGCTTTCATCCCAGGTTGCCATGACAGGAAGATGGGCTGCCAGATATTTTGTCGGATGACCCTCTTTCATTGAGTGAAGAAACTCAATCCTTGATGAAACTAACCACTCCATGCATTTTTCCGGAATCTTATGTAACGTCTGTCTCATAATGATCATCCTTTCTTTCAAGCGAGATTTTTAATTTATGGAGCAGCAGCGCGCTCCTGTATTGTCGTAAGTGTGAGCGGCCTCCCAGCAGCACAAGCATTATCAGCACAAAATGTATTGATTTGAAGTTATCTGCAAGGAGCCCATAGTGGATAGTCAGGTAGACTGCAACCACAACATTAATGATGCTAAAGACAAGAAAGATGTTTTTTTGTCCTGCGATACGGTTCAGCAGTTTTGTTTCCCTGGTATTTAGTGTCATGATTTCCTCGCCATTTTTTCCATTCCGTATTTCTTCCGTGCCTTCATCATCAGCTCCGGGGTTATTTCTTTGCACCCGCTCTTGACCGCAAAACGTTCCACGGCAGTCTTGACCATTGATCTGACAAAAAAGGGAACTTTTTTGACGCGGTCTTCCGCCTCCCTGGTCCATACCGGCTTCTGCCCGTTATCAAAAACAGGTTCTTCATGGTTGTTGAATACCGGGGGAGTAATGACATCTGAACCGTCCGGTACATGGACGCACCAGGGGTCTTCATCCATCAGGTTTCCATGCGTTGCAAAGGCACGCGCCCTGCAGCCCCCGCAGACCTGCTGATACTCGCACGCTTTGCATTTCCCCTGCAGCGAAGGATTTCTGAGCGATGTAAACTCTTCCGAGTTTTGCCAGATCTCATGGAACCCTTTTTCCCGTACATCTCCTGCTGCCCCCTGCATGTAGGGGCATGAAGTGACCTTTCCTTCCGGGGTTATGCGGCAATAACTGACACCTGCCATACACTTTCCCGCATCGAGCTTTAACAGGCTCGATTCAGGGTTGCGCTGATACAGTATCCTTCTGAAGGTTGGCGCGCACCGCGTCCGTATCATCATTCCTGTCCGGTCTTCCTGCAGCCGCACAATCAGCGTGAGCAGATCTTCATACTGGTCAGGTGTTATATCAGTCAACTCTTCTCCCTGGCCGGTACAGACGAGAAAGAAAGGGCTGAAGACCCGTACGCCGAGAGAACGGGCAAACTGTATAAGCTCCGGGATTTCATTATAATTACTGTTCGTGACTACAGTGTTCATCTGTACGGAGAGGTCGGCAGCTTTAGATATTTCAATCGCCTTTACCGCCCTGTCCCAGGAACCGTCTATCTGACGGACGCTATCATGGACTTTCGGACTGGGTGAATCCAGGCTGATGCTCACCCCTGAAACACCATGATCTTTCAGTTTCCGGGCAGAGGCCTCATTAATAAAATAGCCGTTGGTACCAACAACCACCATCATTCCTTTGTCTGATGCATACTGTGCCAGCTCATAGATATCACTCCGTAAAAGCGGTTCGCCTCCCGACAGTATGAGCATAACCTCATTATTGGCACGGGCAATTTCATCAATAACTCTGAGCGACTCCTCTGTTGTCAGTTCGCAGGGGCCGGGGGCGGTGGTGGAGGCGATATCATTCCTGAACGTTGCAGGGAGATAGCAATGAGCACACTTCAGGTTACACTTTCTCGTAATGTTCCATGAAATAATTTTGAGATCTTTTTCCATAGTGGTTCTCTTGTTATCTGAGTCTATTACGTCAAAAGCATGTTGCACTGCCCATACCGGAGAAGGTTCTCGCTGGTGCTTCCCATCTCGGATTCTTCTGCCTGATGCGCTCCGAAACGGCTTAATACCAAAAGCGAAGCCTGGCTTTCCTCCAGGTATTTGCATATTTCATGATAGGGCTTGCCGGCAAGAATTCTGGTTTTCACATGCATGCCGTTTTTTATTCCAATTTCAGCCGCTTCATCGAGATACGACTCGTAGACCTTTTTCAATCCCTTGTCAATAACCTCATCGTGGAGCTGGGCCTGATCTTTAAATCTGAACTTTTCTCCCGCTTCTTTTGAGAGCACACCAACGAGACTTTTGAATGCAACGGTATGGTAATGCGGATCAAAGACCGAAACGGCCTCTACTTCGCTGTTGAACAGTTTTCCCAGTTCAATGGCCTTCTCAAGGGCTGCTACGGACTGCCTGCTTCCATCAACAGCCGCAACGATCTTGCCGGCGGGCACTTTATTGTCCTTGACAACCAGTACGTGGGTACTGACATTTCTGATGACCCGCTCACAGACACTACCGATAAAAGAGTTGCCGTTTACTGTTCCAAGCCCCCGAACACCAAGGACCACAAGGTCATAATGACTTTCCCGAATATCCTTGACTATTTCAAACCAGTTCTTTCCCTCAAGAAGTTTGCGATTTGATGTTACACCCTTTTCTTCACACTTCTTATCAAAGACATCGAGATAGGCATTTGAGATCAGGCGCAGCCCGTCTCCAATAAGGGAGTCATGGACTTTTCGCGATTTCTCAAGCCTCTGCTGTTCCAGATAGGGTTCAGGCAGCCCTTCTTCCATGTCCTTGAATCTTTTGTCGTGAAGTCTTGCGCTGTAGACATGAGACCCGGTTATCTCTGCACCCATTTCTGCTGCAATGTTAACCCCTATGTCTATGGCGAAATTTGAATAATCCGAATTATCAACCGGGATATGTATATGTTTGTACATTAAACCTCTCCTTTCTACGTCATTTTGTACAGAGCGAAGAATCTCTCTATTCTCCAGTGCCCGGATTCCTCAGTGCTCCGTCCCAGAGAATGACATAAGAAAAAACCATATTATTGAACAGTCTGCAATTCATGATGTTGTTACCCGATTCCCTCTTTCAGTTTCTTCCGGATTCCCATACCGGCACCGATAAATGCCAGCCCCACGAGGGGTGGCATGACAAATACTTTCATCGGAGTGGGCGGTTCCAGCATGACATAATACCATCCTGATACTGTTGCCCTGAGTCCCTGCTCGTTCTGCGCTCCGTCAAAGGCGGTTACAGAAATGGGGATGAATTTTCCGGGTGTGAATGTGATGTCATTTTCATCGCCGGAATCTAAAGGCCTTCTGAATAGGACCCTGTAATGGCCGTCACTATAATTTGCAGCGGCCAGCATATCGTTCTTTTCCTGCTGGACCAGATCATTCTCTTTTTGCCCTTTGGCATTCTGTTCGACTGCCGTATTATCGGATGCCTTCCAGAACCAGAGATTTACGGGGTGGTTTTTGTCTCCAAGAAAGAAGTACGGTTTTTCAGGACCATCAGAAACCGTTACAGGAAACTGCAGCCTTACCGCGTCAGAGGGAAGTCCGTCATCGCCTTTATTCGGCTTCTTGTCAGTCCACTCAATCATGACCCCTATCTCTGAATCTGAATAGAGGCTCCTCATCCTTACATTGGTAATAACAGGAGCGAACTGCCGCGGTTCGAACATTAACTGCCCTGACATCGGCATATCAAGATAATCAGCAGCATCCCACTGCGCGTCATCAGTGGAAGCGGGAACGGCGTCAACTTTCTTGACTGACAATGCACTGCCGGTTTTTCTTTCAGTCTGAAGAGAAGTTACGAAATGTGACAATGACCAGCGTTCTTCATCAGAGTATGATGACTGAAATGATGCCATGGGGGTACCATCAAATCCTGAAGTAACGGTCCGAAAAATGTCTTCGACCGTTGCTCCGCCCCGATATTCCCAGGCCTGAGTCAGGTCAGTGGGATAGGCTCTCGTTCCCCAGTCATTCTTGAAGTTGTCCTGCCAGCCTTTTTCTCCTTCACCCCTGCCGGCCTTTCCGTGGCATTCCCAGCATTTTGCCTTATCAAATATCTCTTTTCCCTGTGTGAGCAATGCGTCAGAAACAGCAGGTGCCTTGCCCATCTGAAAGGGCTCTGCATCATATTCAAAGGTCTCTTCTTCAAAGGTCTTGATGTATTCGACCATCTCATTGACCTCATCATCAGTAAAGCGTGTCCAGGGGGGCATGGTGGTCCCGGGGTTTCCCTTTCTCGTTGACCGGATAATGTCTTCATCTGTCGGCCTTTCCCCTGACGGGGTAGTGCGGAACTTATAGGTTCCAGAGTCAAAAGCCCTCGGTTGGGGAAGGGTGTACTGGCCTGATGCATACCCTTTGCCATCACCCTCGTATCCATGGCACTGGGCGCACCATGAGTCGTAGAGCATTTTTCCCCGGTCCATTTCAGCGGAAGACACGAATGGAACCAGAATCATGATTGCGAAAACGATTAGAGTTTTCAATGTAATTTCTCCTTCTGTGATGATCAATTTATTTTTATTCAGCATAGCTCTACATTTACCTCGGTTTGTTTCCGGTTGCTTCATAAATGAAGAACGTCACCTGCCAGACCTCTTCTACCGTGAGAAAAGTATCAAAAGCCGGCATAGACGAATCCCACGGGGTTGAACCTGCGGGAAGTGTTGTCCATCCCTTGGCTATCCGGTAAAAGACAAATCCTTCGGGCAGCTGCGCAATTGTATCGGTCCCCCGGAACGGGAGCGGCCTCGGATTAAATGCATCGGCAATATAACCATTCCCGGCAAGGTCGTCACCATGGCAGTAAAAACAGTTCTGGTAATAAATCCTCTTGCCCGCTTCAAAGTGTTTGTCCCGGTTTGCCGTATCATTTCTGACCGGACTTTCAGCCCCGAGAAGACTGATCTTCTCTCCTCTGAAGGTAATTGACGCCGGAGGCTCGGGGTGTACTATCCTCGCAGAGGTGGGCGGTGCAAGCTGCGGTTTTACTTTTCCATAGGTTATGTACCCTGCAAGGACGGGGATCATAATGTATACGATGAGAACACGAAGGATTTTCTTGTCATCATCGGCAAGGACGGTCTTCATGGGCCGTAAAAAGGCCTGGAACTGGTCTTCCTTGATCGAAAAATAGATCAGGAAGGTGAACACGAACATTGCCATATACATGAGAATGACCTGTCCCGGCAGCGGAGGAGCAACGAACTCAACGCACTTTAGTAACCCGTACATGGCCATGAGAATGCCTAAGTAATTAAAGAAGGGGGCCTTCTTCATGGCTGAAATTATTGAGATAACAATCCCAACACCAGCAATAATCGGATAAATATTCAGCATGTTATTGGCCTCCTGCTTTTTCTATTTCTTTTGTTAACTTTGGTAATGAATCAAGGCTCACAGTCACTTTTCCGCCCTTGCTCTGAATATAGGCGCTGACAGCGATTATTTCTTCAGGACTGAGTTCGTCCTGTGTTGCCGGCATGATATCGTCCATTCCTTCTGCTACGTATGCCCCCGGATTTACCAGAGACTCAAAGAGGAATGATTCAACGTCACTGCCTTTTTCATCGGCGTGTTTTTGGACTTCACTTAACAATACTGGAAGGATCGGAAATTCGACATCAGGGTCAAGCGCTGCCGGATGGCACTCAATGCATCCGCCCTTGTCGTCATACATATCTTTTCCGATCTTAAGCAGTTCTTCCTGAGAAATATCTTTCTTGATCTCGACAGATGCAACAACAGCTTTTTTCTCTTTTGATCCAAGTAATTTGCGCAATGTCGGTAAAGATTCAGGATAGGAAATGGTTACATCTGAACCTTTGCTCTGCAGAAAGGCTGACACTGCAATCAGTTCACCCTCTGTAAGCAGTTTCTGCGAGGGCGGCATAATTGGAGCAAATCCTTCCGGAATGTAGGCCTTTGTATCAACCAGAGCCTGAAAAATGAACTCTTCCTCGTTTACATCCATATTCTTAACCCGTTCCGCTATGACAGCGCCGATGCCGGATATGGCAGGCGACCTCATCCCGGGCTCAGGTTTGTTTGGATGACACACCATGCACTGCCCTTTGCCGAACAGGATATCTTCTCCTATTTTCAGCAGTTCATCCTGTTCAATCCCCTCTCTGATCTCTATCACTACAGGGGGAAGGGATTCGGACTGGGGGAGAAAGTACAATCCGACATACGTATAAAAGACGCTGAGTCCGATAATGAGGACAACTAATTTGCCGAATCCACCCTTCTTCATGATGTCCCCCCTTCAGGTACTTTTTCTGTCTTGATAATGCCCCAGAAAACCGCAGCGACCACAAAGAAAAACAGGATCGTCGTAATGGATGCCACGACCGAGGCAAATCCATGAGTGGGGAGAAATGCATCAGGGCTTGTGTCTTTTACTATCCCATAGACATGCCAGTACTGCCTTCCCCCGGCCCTCATATACCCGAGGAGAGACATGAGCCAGGTAAAGGTGACGGTAACACCGATCAGGGCATACTGCGACCTGTCCGGCATCTTTCCCCATTCCGGTTCTCCGATGATATGTGCATCTTTGTACAGGTATTTATCAATAACCAATGTTGCGATCATGACACCGAAGAAGAGACCGAACTGGATTGTGGAAAGCACTTTAACTCTGAATTCAGCAGGAACAATATAACTGTACCAGCCAATCCAAAGAATACCGACAAACGATGCGATCATGACGGCGGCCTTGACCATGGTGCCTGTTTTTGCCCAGGGTACGGTCGGTTCCTGGTTGGCGATTCGGAAAATGGCGTAACTGTAAAAGGTTGCAAGCATTGCAACGATTGTTGCGGTGTTTTTAGATGCCATAACCCCGAGGTTTCCAAGAATCGGGTGGTATGTACCTATTCGCCGTGCCTCTTCGAGACTTACTGCCACACTGTGGGGTGTCATCCAGATTGCCCAGCCGAGCAGGGTAAAGATATACAGCAGCTTTACATATTTAAAGTACCGTTCTCCTCCGGGCATCTTGTTCAGAGAGATCCAGAGATAATAATTGATAAAAAAGAGGATCAGTCCCATGAGAATCGCCTGCATGACCCAGAGCCATGCAAAGAACCCTCCCATAAGCTGAATACCCATCTGTTCGTTGAATGCATAAATCTCAACACCAAGGAGATATCCGATGCCGGGAAGTATAAAATAGGCAGCGATGCAAATCATTGCAGCGGTATATCCCATCCAGTCGTAATAGGCTTTATCTTCAGGACTCGTGGAGGTAGTAAATCGATATGCTGCATAGGCAGCGCCAATAGCTGCGCCAAAGACAACATTTGCCACCAGTCTGTGGAGAGACAGGGGCAGCCACATATATGTCATAATTGCGTCCCACCGGCTAACCAGTTCGCCCGCCTCACTGACTCCTCCGGGTGTAGTCATATAACCGACCCATGAACTGGTAATCAGAAGAAGTGCTGCTCCTGCAAGATTGACAAGGAGTCCGAGAAAGACATGCTTCCCCTTGCCTTCGGTTTTCATTTGGTTCCAGGAATAATAATAGTAGGCAACAATAATCGTTTCTGTATACATAACAACGATATACAGCCACCACGTGGGGCCGAGTATCTTCATCATATGCTCCATGAATTTTGGATACAGAATGGGAAGGCTAATAAGGAGAACAGTTCCCAGTATTGCCGTAATTGTGTAGCCTACAGTAAAAAGTTTTGCAAAATCATGGGCAATCTTATCAAGCCGTTCATCACTCTTTCTCCAGCCAATAAATTCCATTGCTACTGCGAATATCGGGACTCCAAGAACAAAGGCCGCAAAATTCAGGTGCAACTGTGCAATTATCCATACCCATACCCTGCTGCCAATGACCGGGAATGCCCTGTAAGCCTCTTCTGTAGCAAAAGGCTTAAAAAGGAGGATAATGGCAAAACTGATACCAAGCAGCACGGTCAGTTTGACCACACCCTTTGATATCCCTTTTGTCGTACTCACTTCAGCCACGATTCTACCTCCTGACTATGTTTTATTTGGAAAACCTGTATGTTAGTGCGAATAAATGTGCGTTAAAAGAAAATTAATGCTTCGTGTCCTGTTAAAATGCTTTCACTTCTCGATCACTGCGTTACGATTATTTTGAAAGGAATCCCCGGGAGGAGAACAATCCCGGGGATTCCTTACGCTCTTTACTTAAACTCTGCGTTAACTTTTGCGGTCTTCCCGGCTTCTACTGTTATCTTGCCGAGATCGATTTCACCAAACCCTTCATGCCATGCCTTTACCTTATATTTACCTGCCGGGATATCGCTTATCGTAAACGAACCATCATCACCGGTTGCTACAGCATACGGATGCTGGGAAATAAAGACATAGCCAAGCATCCAGGGGTGAGAGTCGCACTTTACTTCCATGACACCGTCCCTCTTCATCTTTTTTGTTACCATTGAGCCGGGATCAGGCAGGCCAAGGTTGTATGTGGTCTTGCCTTTTATGTAAGAGTGGACATTGTGGAACACCGGGTCGCTGTTCTTGATATCAATTTCATTTCCTTTGTATCCGACACTCACATGCGGTACAAAAGCGCACTGTACGTTATCAACAAAGGCTTTGTCCTTTGGAACTGCCTTTCCCTCTTTAATGCCGTCGAGATAGACGACCACATTCTTTATTTCTTTGTTTCCGTTGATCAGGTACTTTTCAGCAGGAAGTGAGTCTCCGCACAGGCTTTGTTCCGATGTGAGGGCTTTGGTTTCATCTGCAGGAGGGGTACCCCCGGCGAATAAGGCCTTCCCTGAAATACTTCCTCCGTTTGTTACCTCAGTAACCTTGTACTTCCCTTTCTTTTTCTTTTTCTTCTTGGCGTCAATGTCAGCGGTAAAGGCAATGCTGACTGCCAGGGTGAGGATGATGATTAAAAGCTTTTTCATGGTGAAACCTCCTTTTAAGGTGATTGTTCTGCCATGTGATCATTGAACATTGATGGCGTTTTGTATTGTTGTCTCAAGTTTTTTAAGATCAACAGGTTTGGTCATATAGTCAAAGGCCCCTTTTTTCATCGCGTCAACAGCCGCCTCAACTGAGAAAAAGGCTGTAACGAAAATGACACTTATATCAATGCTTTCGCTCTTGAGCTTATCCAGGAGGTCAAGGCCGTCCACTTCCGGCATTTTCAGATCACTTACAATAACTCTGATATCCTGATTTTCGGTGATAATATCCATCGCCTCTTTGCCATTTGCGGCCATGTATGTCTTATACGCTCTTGACAGAGCTCTTGCCAGGCCTTCGCGGACAATTTTCTCATCCTCTACTATTAATATTGAATGTTGAGTATTCATCATGATTAGGTGAACTTCGCTTCTTATTGAGCAAGATTGATGCCGGGTCAGCTGTCACAGGGAGAAGAACGTTCTCGCAGGCGGAAGTCCCCTGAAATCATTGGTAAAGTAAGAAGAAGCCTCTGTTATGCGCGCCTCATATGAAATGACAGTTACGTACATAACTGTAGAATTCATGACCCACCGGGAGGAGTGCAGAAGTCATAACTCATTGAAATTAGATTGTATAATGAAATTCGGCACCAGTGCCCCACGTTGGGACATTTTTAGGACATTTTCTTGACATTGCTGCCAGACATGGTTTAAGTTCAAGATAGGGCCTCACGATCATCATCGATATCAGGGACGAAGAATATCCATGGGTATATTTAAAAGCATCCAGAGAAAGATCTTCCTCACCACCTCCCTGACTATCTGTATCCTTGTAAGCATACTGTTTGTCATAGAGTTCAATTCAGACAAAAAAAACCTCTATGAGCGGCAGGTTATCCGGATGAAGGAAAACTCTTTTACCATAAGAAACAGCATTGAAAGTGTGCGTATCCCCATGCTTGTTCAGTCTATCCTCGAGGCGTATGCAGAGAACATTTTAAGGCACGAAGATCCATTGCTCGGTGACAGGCCTGACCCCTTTGAAATCCCCCCTCATGATATACATGTTGTGAATACTGATGATATTGTCATGGCCAGTACACAGCCTGATCTCATCGGACACTCCTTCCGGGACGAGGTCAGACAGGGGGAAGCAGGGACAGACAAGGTGCTGAGCGGGGGCACAGCCTATTCTGTGGAACAGATGGTGCACTCCGGCGTCAAGGTGCTGGATGTATCAGTCCCGATCCGGGAGAAGGGGACCATAATCGGCGCGCTTCACTATGTGGAGCCCTATCTGAAACTGGAGCAGTTAATTAAATATTCATTTATCCGCCACGTTCTCTTCGCCCTTATACTGATCGTCTCTCTGAGCCTGCTCATTAATTTTTTTCTCAATAAGATAGTGTCCGGTCCCATAACAAAACTTACCGAAGCAATGGATGGCATCCGGCTGAAGGGCAGAAGCTCTGAAATTACCATATCGTCAGATGACGAGATCGGTGTTCTCGCCCAGTCTTTCAATGAAATGTCCCAGGCCCTGGAGCAGAGAGAAAAGGAAGTGAAGCAATATACATCAAAACTGGAAGACATGGTAGAACAGAGGACAGAGGAACTTCAGGAATCCCACGCTCAGCTCATTCAGACAGAAAAAATGGCTTCAATGGGCAAACTTGCCGGTAGTGTGGCCCATGAGATAAATAACCCGATCGGGATCATCGTGTCCCGCGCGGAATGCATGCTCCTGGATGCGAAAGAGCAGAAATACCCTGAGCTTCTCCTGAAGGATTTGGAAGTAATTATGAAACACTCACACCGAATCGCTACCATTACAAAGGGGATATTGATGTTTTCCAGGAAATCTCCGGCAGAATTCATTGAACTGGATATCGATAACCTTATTGACGAGACGCTGCTCCTGGTGGGTAAAGAATTTTTAACGGGCAATATTACCGTTGTCAAAGACGTGGCCTGCGAAATGCCCAGGGTATATGGAAATGGAAGCCAGCTGCAGCAGGTGTTCCTGAATCTGCTCATGAATGCCCGGGACGCCATGCCCAATGGAGGGGAAATAAAGATCAGCTCCTATTGTGGCAGCAGGGGAATGGTACATATTTCCTTCACTGACAGTGGTACCGGAATTCAGCAGGAGGATCAGGGCAAAGTGTTTGATCCATTCTTTTCAACAAAAAAAGAGGGGACCCACACCGGCCTGGGGCTTTCCATAACATACGGAATAATAAAAGGCCACAACGGAGAAATTAGTGTCACAAGCACAGAAGGCGGGGGGACAACATTTGATATACTCCTGCCCTTAGAGGGAAAGAAAATGAAAGTGGTCAGCGAAAATGAGTAATACAAAGATTCTGATCATAGATGATGAAGAAGATATGCTGGAAAGCTGTTCTCGGCTCCTGAGACGAAAAAACTATCAGTGCATTACCACTGACAATCCTGCGCAGGCACTTGAAATGGTTTCCTCGGAAAAACCTGATCTCGTACTGACAGATTTAAAGATGCCGGGCAAGGGCGGGCTCGAGATTCTCCGGGAAGTAAAGAAGCTGGACCCGTCTATTCTGGTTATTGTCTTTACCGGCTTTGCCACAATTTCCGCTGCCGTTGAAATCATGAAGGAAGGCGCCTTTGACTTTGTTACAAAACCCTTCAGCTCGGACCAGCTCATAATGACTGTTGAGCGGGCATTAAATCAGAGAAGGCTGGAGCAGGAAAACAAGAGCCTCAGAAGCCAGATAAAAACGACCTATGGATTGGACAAGATAATCGGGCAGAGCCTGTCTATGCAGAAAGTGTTCGACATGATCAGAAAGGTTGCAAAAACAGACGCAAATATCTTGATATACGGTGAGAGCGGCACGGGCAAGGAGCTTACAGCAAGGAGCATTCACTTAAACAGCAATCGCAGGGATGAGTCTTTTGTGCCTGTTGACTGTGTGGCCCTCTCAGAAAACCTCCTGGAAAGTGAGCTCTTCGGACATGAAAAAGGCGCCTTTACCGGTGCCCATATGGCAAAACCAGGGCTTTTTGAACTCGCTGATAAAGGGACCTTTTTTCTCGATGAGATAGGAAAAATGAATATCACGATTCAGGCAAAGCTCCTCAGAATTCTCCAGGAAAGACAGGTGCGGAGGGTTGGCGGGAGTACCCTGATTGATGTTGATTTCAGGGTCCTCTCTTCAACTAACCTTGATCTGAATAAATCAATCTCTGACGGTACCTTTGTAGAGGACCTGTTCTGGAGGCTGAACGTCATTACCATAGAAATGCCGCCCTTGCGGGAAAGAAAAGAAGATATTCAGTTGCTCGTTAACCACTTTGTCAGCATATTTTCAAAAAAAAGCCATAAGAACATCAAGGGAGTGTCTGAGGAGGCAATGGAAATCCTGAAGAAATATAATTGGCCCGGCAATATTCGTGAGCTGCAGAATGTAGTTGAAAGGGCGACCTCACTGACTGAAACCGATTATATTACCCCTGTTGATCTTCAGGAGCATCTTGTTGATGGAGTTGATTCAGGCGGCTACAGAAAAGACCTGCCCTTTAAAGAGGCAAAGAACAGATGGCTGGAGTCATTCGAAAAAAAATACTTCACTGATCTTATAAAAGAATCAAGCGGAAATATATCCCGTGCAGCCCAGAAAGCAGGAATAGACAGGAAGACTATATATCGAATCATGAAAAAACATGGGCTGGACATCCCTTCATGAGCCGGCATTGTGGGATGATGAATTCAGATCGAACTGTTATAATGATTATCATATTTTTTTATTATTAATTTTCGGAGGTTACATGACACTGAAAAAATTCATTATCCTGGCAGGATGCGTTATTTTGCTTTTCTCCTTCGCTACTGTTCTGTCAGCGGCCGAGCATGGGGCTGACATTGATGTGTTCAAGGGAATTGAAGAGATAGGGATCGTAGTCGAAGAAACACCGGCTGGATTTGGATTTACAGCAGATGATGCCAAAAAACACATATACAATGAATTAAGTTTGAAAATTCCTTCACTGAAAATTTCAACGGTATCTTATCCGTATATCTATGTGA
Organism: Thermodesulfovibrionia bacterium; assembly: GCA_947259645.1. Taxonomy (GTDB): domain Bacteria; phylum Nitrospirota; class Thermodesulfovibrionia; order UBA6902; family UBA6902; genus Glo-13. The sequence goes on from CAMYND010000005.1 coordinate 13,675, forward strand.
TTGCGTACTGCTCCAAAGAACATGATATAGAGAACAACTGCAGTGTGGAAGTTGCTCTCCGGAGAATCGTATACCTGCCGGATAAAACCACATTTATTATCGCAACTGTCTGGAACAGGGCAGGGCTCTTTCAGAATAATGTTACTTTTTCAGATGCACGGGACCAGTTAAACTGGATTTTGGGTATCTTTTCAAGGGACTATAAAAAGGCCCTCGTGAGGCAGAACTAGAACAGGCCCAGAGATTGTAGACAGACAAACGTATTCTCAACTCCCAGGATGTTACGATCAGGTAACATCAATCCCAGAAAAAAAGCTGTTTATTACCGGAAGGTAACACTCTTGTTCTGCACAAAGAGATCTATTATTTGAGCAGTACTTCTTAACTCCCTTATTTTAATGCACTATCTCTTTGTCAGAAAATTATCAGGCATCTCCGGCATTTATATTGCTGATAGAGAGGGGAGAGGAAAAATATCTGTTCATTTAAAACAACACAGAAATCAGGAGGGAAACCATGACAACAAAGACTTCTCAATATCTTGAAAAAAAGACAAAAAAAGGAATTGAAGATGAATTAATGACCTTGCATGAAATATTAATTCATGCTGAGGAGTGCTTATCGCTCATGCAGAATGCATTTATTTATAACAAGTGCGGGCTGCTGCAGGGATGTATGGGAAAAGTGAAAGGTATGAGAAAAAATGGAGTTCGATTAATGACGGATGTATCAGAAATCCGTGACGATAATCCTGACTTGAAGCGCTACGTTTCTGTTCCCATACACATTAAGAAGATCATTGATAACATAGACAACCTCACAGAGCACATAAAGAGAAAAATCGATGAGAATATACTTTTCTCTGACAAAGCGGTGAGAGAAACAGTATTTCTTCTCCAGAGATTGACTGAAATACTGCTGCCCACAGCTGACATCCTGCTTGCCAGAAACTCGTTCCTTACCATGTACATCCAGGAGTCTCAAGAGGGTTTGGGTAAGATGGCTATGGAATATGCCACTCTTCACGAAGAACGTCTCATAAAGGGAGTGTGCAATAATCTGTCTTCATCAATGTATATCGGCATGCTTGAAGCGATTAAGAACATTGCATGGAATTCAAAGGAAATAGCAGTAAAGCTTGCCGGTAAATAAGAACGACATTTGTATAACATGAGCAGCAAGGTCTTCCTTTTCAGGCACGATCTCTGGCATCTGGAGATCGTGCCGCGATCACTCCATCTCTAACGAGGCTTTAATATAATTTTCTAAAAAGCGACAGTAAAATTTCCCTCAAAAATCAATTCTCTTGAATAGTTAAGGGTAAATTACTTATAATTTCATTAGTATTTCTTATGAGTTTGCTATACAATTATCTAATGAAGAAGCGCACGTTCGGCAGACTCTACGTAGTGCTGACAACGATTTTTTTTCTCATCTCATCGTCAGTTCCCGGGCAGGATGTTCAGACGCCTGTCAAAATCGGTGTGGTCTCGATGATCACCCCCCGTGACACCGTAGAATACTACCAGGAACTGATTGATTATATATCTGCAAAGCTGAACAGGCCGGTGGAGATGGTATTTAAAAAGACCTATGATGAAATGGACCGGTTGCTTGAGATGGGTGAGGTTGACGCAGCCTTTATCTGTTCCGCTCCCTATGTGCTGAACAGGAAGAGATTCGGGGCGGAACTGCTCGCCGTACCACAGGTAAACGGCAAGGCTCTCTACAAATCATTCATTATTGTGCATAAAGACAGTAATATAAACAGTTTTGATGAACTTGAAGGGAAGACATTTGCCTTCACTGATCCAAAGTCCAACTCCGGACGGCTCTATCCTGCGTTCAGACTGGCAAAACAGGGGCGAAATCCGGAAGAATTCTTTCGTAAATACATGTACAGTTACAGCCATAACAAATCCATAGAACTTGTTGCCAAGAAGAAGGTTGACGGGGCTGCAGTAGAAAGTCTTATCTATCAGTTTATGCAGCAGAAAGATTCTCCATACATAAATCAGACGCGTATCATAGAAATGTCTCCGGACTTTGGAATACCGCCACTGGTAACGACACCCCGTGCATCCAATTATATTAAAAGGGCAGTAAAAGATGTATTGATACAGATGCACAGGGAACCTGAAGGAGAGCGAATACTCGCTTCAATGCAGGTAGACAAATTTGTTCATGCGCCTGACAGCAACTATGACTCGGTAAGGAATATGCAGGCGTTTGTATCGATGAATCAGGTCTCTGACAAGGAGATTCAGAGGGAACAGGGGGTCATCTTCCTTGGTGTGGTACCGCGCGACAATCCGAGAATTGCCTATGAAAAATATCAGCCCATAATTGATTATCTTTCTGAATCCACACCGTTTGAGTTTGAACTATCATTGCAGAAGTCCTACGAAGATGTTGTTGATGCACTGGGTCATGGAGATGTGGATATTGCATTCCTTGGCCCCCTGACCTATCTGCTTGCCTATAAAGAATATGGTGCTGTCTCAATATTGAGAAGTATTAATGAAAAGGGGGACAATTTTTATCGCAGTGTCATTGTTGCGAGAAATGATGACTCGGTAAAACTTCTGACAGATCTGAGAGGGAAAGACTTTGCTTTTGCGGCCCTGGAGTCAACGTCGGGCAACCTTATCCCCCGCCTGGCCCTCGCAGAGGAAGGCATTCACCTCAAGGAACTCAAAAGTTATCATAATTTCAATTCCCATGAGTCTGTTATCAAGTGGGTATTAAAGGGGAAGTATGATGCAGGCGCGGTGAGGGAGTCTGTAGCAAAAAAGTATCTTTCCCGGGGATTAAAAATCCTCTCAAGATCCGGTCCCATACCGACCGGGCCGGTTGTGGTCGGCCCAAAGACTCCCTATACCATTGTCGCTGGAATCAAGCAAACTCTTCTGGACATGAATAAAACTGACTATGGGCGGGAATTATTGAAGAAAACTGATTCGGAGATGAAAGGGGGGTTTATAGAAGCGGGTGACCTGGACTACGAACATATCAGAAAACTGATCAATAAGGTCCCGACTACCTGCGGGGTTGGCTGCCACCCCAAGTTAAGATTATGAAGCGGCTTATATTTAAAAAAATCACCCTCCAGAAAAAATTTATTATCTTCACATTTACGGCAGTGATAGTTATCATGGTTATTATCGGGGCACTGGTCATCAGAAGGGAGAGGGCCATAATGTATAAAAACATTGAGAGGCAGGGAAGGATTCTGGGGGAAACACTTGCTATTCCGGTACTGAATGATCTCGTTTATGAGAAGCTCGGTCTTGTTGAAGAAGGCGGGTTAATCGATAACTATGTTACAGAGATAATCAAGAGGCCGGACATTGATATGATTTATTTAGCTGTTCTTGACGGGAATGGAAAGGTGGTTTCACATAATGATTTCAGTGAATATGGCAAGATTTATAGTGACCCTGTTACCCTCAGGTCCCTTTATTCGGATTCCACGTCTGTACAGAAATTTTATAGCAGTGAAACCGGGTATGAAGCACTTGATGTTGCAACCCCATTATCTATTGGAAAGAAGAGATGGGGGACCCTCAAGTTTGCCCTGTCGCTGGAAAGTCTGGACCGTGAGATAGAGTCAGTTATTTTTCATGGAGTGATTATGACTCTTCTGTTTCTTGCCGTTGGCCTTGGCCTGATTATTCTTTTGAGCCAGCGCTTTATCAGACCGATAACTGAGCTGGCGAGGACAATGGAAAAGGCCGGAGGTGAGAGTCTCGATGTCCAGGTTGCTATAACAGGGGAAGATGAAATTGCCCTGCTTGGACAGAGTTTCAACAGTATGATTGAGAGGATAAAAAAGTCGAACATGAAATTAACGCAGACGCACAATGAACTGATTCAGTTTGTCGGGGCCATAGAAAAAACCGGGGCAGATGTCCTTGATAATAAAGTTGAGATAGATGGCTGTGATGAAATAAGTCTTTTGTGCCATAGTTTCAACGAGATGATTGACCGGATACGGGTATCAAACCTTGAGCTCCACAAGACCCATGAAAAGCTCCTTCATTCCCAGAAACTTGCCTCTCTCGGCACCCTTGCAGCAGGGGTTGCCCATGAGATCAACAATCCCCTCGGGGGGATGTTTAACTGTGTTGAGATGCTTGAACAGAAAGGGGGAGATCCGGAATTCAGAAAGCGTTATCTTGAACTGATTAAAGACGGGCTAAGCAGGGTAGAAAGTACGGTAGGTAATTTGTTGTGGATGTCAAGAAAAAAGGAAAGCACCCCGAAATCAGTAGAAATAAACGAATTGATAAAGAATACATATTCCCTCAATGAATATCTGATTCATAAGAGCAATGTTGTCTATAAAGAGAGCATAGAAGATCATGTGTCTGTTGTCATAGACCCCCATGACTTGCAGAAGGTTATAATAAACTTGATGATCAATGCGGTGCAGTCGATGAAGAATGGGGGAGTACTGAGTGTAAACGCTTTCAGAAAGAATGGAAAGGTAATTCTTGAGGTTTCTGATACCGGGGAAGGGATTGATGAAGCGAGCCTGGGTGACATATTTAATCCTTTTTATACTACAAAGCAGCCCGGGGAAGGGACCGGCCTTGGACTGTGGGTGACCCATGAAATATTGGAAAACTATAATGCTGAAATATCTGTAAAAAGCAAAAAAGGTGAAGGCTCAAAATTTTCAATAGTTTTTAACGGCGGATAAAGAGATGAAGCAGAAAATACTGGTTATAGAAGATGAAATGATCATGAGAGTTACCCTTGAGGATTATCTCAATGCAAAGGGGTATGATACTCACGTGTATGAAAATGGAACAGCCGGTGTCAATGCATTTCAGGAGGCTGAGTTCTCCCTGGTTGTGACGGATGTCCGGTTGCCTGATATGGATGGTCTGGAAGTTCTTAAGTTGATAAAAGAAAAAAGCACAGAGACTCCTGTGCTGATAATGACGGCTTTTGGCACGATAAAGGATGCGGTTGACGCCATTAAGATCGGTGCTTTTGATTATATAACCAAACCATTTTCCCTGGAAGAGTTCGATCTTATCGTGAAACGTGGACTGGAGGCCAAAAAGCTCAGGGATGGAACTGCTGTGCCCGGGAGGAAGCTTCCTGAATGCTACAATTTTCCCAATATAATAGGCAAAAGTTCCATAATGGGAAAAGTCTATGAACTGATAGAAAAAGTATCGCAGGCAAACTCCACTATTCTGATCCTTGGGGAAAATGGTACAGGCAAGGAACTGGTTGCGTCGAACGTACATTATCACAGTCAGCGTAAAGACAGGCCGTTTATTATTGTTAACTGTGCGGCCTTGCCTGAGAATCTTGTCGAGAGCGAACTCTTTGGACATGAGAAAGGGGCGTTCACCGGCGCTCTCCAGAGAAAGCCGGGAAGATTTGAGCGTGCTCACAAGGGCACCATATTTCTTGATGAGATAGGTGATCTGCCAGCCTCTGCTCAGATGAAACTCCTCAGGGTTTTGCAGGATGGGACCTTTGAAAGGCTTGGAGGCACTGAGACAGTAAAAGTGGATGTGAGGGTTATTGCGGCAACAAACAAGGATTTGCATGAGGAAGTGAAAAACAGCAGGTTCAGAGAAGACCTGTATTACAGGCTGAACGTTATTCCGATTATGATGCCTCCCCTCAGGGACCGCAGAGAAGACATCCCTCTCCTGATAGACCACTTTCTCGAGTGCTATAACACCAACTCCGCTAAGAATAGAGAAATAAGCGCTGATGCTGTCTATGCGCTTATGGAGTATGACTTTCCCGGTAATGTCCGGGAACTGGAAAATATCGTGGAAAGGTGTGTAACGCTTACAACGGATGATACCATTACAAAAAATGCCCTTCCTTTGCATATAGCGAAAAATCAGGAGGAATCATCTCCTGTGGTTACTCTTTCTGAAGTGGCATCTGAAGCAGAGAAAGAACATATCGTGAAAATATTACGTTCAACACGAGGGAACAAGACAAAGGCAGCGGAAATTTTGGGCATCAGCAGAAAGACATTATGGGAGAAGGTGAAAGCCTACCATATAGAAAAGTGAACTGTTTTCAAATCTTGAATGAGAGCGTGTTCTCCCGTTGGAGGAAAGAGAACATACAGACAAAAATTGTTATATTGATCGGAGGAAATAGACGTTATGAAAATAATCAAACAAACTGCCGATCTTTGGGAGGGTGCTTTTCCCGGCCGGGTCATTTTCGTTATTTTCTGCATATTGATTTTCAGACCCTCATATGGAGATGCATGCGGCTGGTGGGGTGATGGCGAGGCTTCTGATGACTATGATGTGATCTGGGTGGAGGCTGGAGGGACGCCCCCTGATGATGAAAGTTTAATTACTGATCCCAGGATTCAGACAAAAATGGGTAATCGCTATGCCACAGGAAAAGAAGGTGCCGTGAACTATGAGAAAGCTGCATATTGGTATAGAAAGGCAGCTGAACAGGGGTTTGCCGGGGCACAAAACAACCTGGCCGCCCTGTATGAACAGGGGCTTGGTTTTCAAAAAGATGACGCTGAAGCTGCCCAATGGTATCGCAGGGCCGCAGAGTGGAATGACGCGAAGGCGCAACACAGTCTTGGAGTCATGTATCGGGACGGCCGGGGCATCCCCCGTGATCTCGGGGAGGCGGTCAAGTTGATCAGAAAATCCGCTGAACAGGGCCATCACGGGGCATTCAGAGATATGGGAAATCTGTACTGGAACGGAACGGGAGTTTCACAAAATAACGTTCTTGCCTGTATGTGGTGGAAGCTGAGTGCAATGCACGGGGACAAAGAGAGCAGCAGGCTGCTCAGCATGGCAGCGGAGAAGATGGAGCCAGGCCGCATGAAAGAAGCCGAAAGATTGGCCCGGGAAAAGATGCAGAATCAATTCAAAAATTAATCAAAAGGTTATCTTCAGGAATGCTTGTATAGCTGCAGAGAACAATCAGCTGAAGCAGTGTTACATAAACTTAACAGGGCAGGAAGCACAAATCCTTATAAGGCACTGTTAATCAGGGGAAAATTCTCATTTACTCTGATGTATAGTAAAAAATCGATCATGTTACTATTTTGTAACTCTTCCCTATTGCTGGATAAAGAAAGAATGTCCCAAGTCAAAATCATACTCCGAATCCACGAGTAATTTTCAGGAAAAAGCCTACTGCAAGTCATTAGTGCATACGTCAACTGTTGCTAACGTGTAACTGTTATTGGCAAAAAGACATCTGCATGAGTAAATATTTATATAATTCCGCTGAACTGAATGCCCTGAATTTCTTTCCTGTAGCAGTGGCATTTAACTTGCTTAATATCTTGTGGCGAGTGATGCAGAGGATACACGGGAAGGTCAATACGATCATGTGCAGAATGGTCAAAGATGTATCCCGATAAACACAGGAGAGGTAGCATGGTTCCAAGATCGCGAATCTGCGGTGAGAGTTACCTTTATTCTCATAAAATTTTAAGGGAGGGGAAATGATACAAGACATTCAAATAGGAAATGAATCTGTATCAAAGGCAAAGGTAACTGAAGGAATTAATGAGATGCTGGGTTGCCTCTTAAATAAAGAGCAGGCAAATTGCAGAAAATGTAAAAGCTGCAACAAAGTTGATTCCTGTTGTTTTTTGATGGAAGCAGTATTTGTCTATCAATATAATGAGAACTTTAAAAAAAAAACGTCCACGTGATCGATCATGCCCGTGTCATTGTATAATTTAACCGGGCAGATCGAACCCCATGTAGCTCTAATGAATGAGTGGAAAGAGAAGAGAAAAGGTCTTCGTTTATTGCACTGAATTGTAAGAGTACGCTACTCTCATTTCTGCGCAGTCCGGATCTACATTGTCATAAAGCCCATCCCCGTCATTGTCAAGACCGTCCCGGCAGGAATCAGTGAGGTTAATGTTTGCCTTCGGATCCAGGTAATATGGTGGATTCACATTCTCAGGCAGCGGCTCCCTGTCTGCGTGGCAAAATATACACCTGGGCACTCCCTTTAATGCATGTACCCTGCGAAGCCCCCAGCCGCTGGCCTTGGGCTTCCCGGCTATAAGAAAATCACCATAATCTCTCTCAATAGCCGCACCATAATTTCTGCCGTGACAACCAGTGCAGCCATAGCCGTTATTGTTGTCATACGCGCTCCACGACATCAGGGCGTTATCTTCATCCGAATCCATATGGCACAAATAGCAATCCGTTACCATAGGGCTTTTTCCGCCAGTGTGTAACACATGGCTTGCATCATTGTTGCCGGAGAAACCGGGATGGCAGTTAATCGACGAACAGTGTCCGCTCGTATTCTCATCGGGATTATTGTGAGTCTGAAAGGCTTCGACAGAGTATGCACCGAGGATTAGAGCAATGAACACGGTAATGCCGCACATAATGGCACATACATGAACAGTTATTTTCATCATGATTCTCATCGTATATGAATACAGCAAGATTGATACCCGCAGATAATGGCAACAAATATATAATTAAATTAAATAGATAGGAAGTTGTTACACCGGTCGCCTGAGTATTATCCCTAGGTTGTGTGTTATTTAACTCAGGGATTTTCCTGGTGCTCCGATAGTTGTCTTCACGCAGGTATGGACAAGAAGACCGGATGAATAAATGAGCCAAAATCAAGGTGTTTCGTTTCTGTAACACTATTCCGGTATTTAGCTCTCAGCAACAGGTTGAATTCATGATGAATTTTATAGATATCTGTGTCGTTGAGGATAAGCATACAACTGTTACCGTTTCGTACCAGTTTATTACATAAGATCATGTACCATAATCGACCGCTGTCTTATAACATTCTGCTTTTTAAGTCTATTTATTTTGATTCAAAGATGGGCATTCATATTGCTTGATTATTATGAAGTGTACGTAAGATTTTTATAGCTTGAACATTAAGATTATTGTATCTGTTGACGTTTCAATAGGGACAGCAGGCATAAATGAGAAATCACAAAGATCCTCCTCACATTTTACCTCTTTCTGAGATAACAGCAGAAGCAGAGAAGGCACATATAATGAAAATTTTGAAATCAACACAGGGTAACAGGACCAGGGCTGCGGAAATTCTTGCTATCAGCAGAAAGACTTTGTGGGAGAAATTAAAAGCCCTTGGTATTGATTTCAATGAAATCGAACGGTAACGGAGGGCCATAATTCGAATCCTTTTCCGGTATTAATTTCAGGTAAGGTCCCAGAAAATGCCACGAGCAAATATCAACCCTCACCGCTTCTTTCATACAATATTTTCGTCAGAGAATTTGCCAACATTTGCCTGCTTTTGAATCATTGTTATCAAGACCCTATTCTCATCTGAAGCCTCATTCAATAATAAACTTGACAAGCCTCTTGATTATGATAATATCAAAACATCATGTTACCTAAACGTAACAGCATTCCTCATTTAATTATTTGCAACCTGTTAATTCTAAAAAATTATTTTTCTGAGAGGATTATATATGAAAAATTAATGAATCGTTACGTAATCGTAACGTATTATCACCAGCAAAAGACAAGATACCGGATCAGTTTTGTATAAGTCACAACTAACTAAGCATTTTATCGGCACCTGCCGGTCTGGGCATTAAACTTGCTCTCTGTAACATTACAAAACATACCAACACCATTTAATAAGAAACAGTTATACAATTAAAAATTTTGCATTATGCGGAAATTGACGCGAAGAGAAATAGTCAGACTTGCCGGCATTATGGGAGCCGGAGTGCTCGTGCCGCGAGAGGTGCAGGCCTTTGGCAGCATGATAGATGCAATAGTAGACAAAATGTCAGAGGGCATAAAGGGAACTATTGGCGAATATGTTGAGACACCCCCTCCGACCCCGGGGGCAAAATGGGGAATGGTAATCGATCTGGGATTGTGTATTGGCTGCAGGCGTTGTTCCTATGGCTGTAAGCTTGAGAACAATGTTTCGGAAACCATCAATCCTCCCTATATTATGGTGTTCCAGACAAAATATGAACCAGGCCAGGTGATGGCTGAATCTGATTTACTCGGGAAGCATAGGGAGCATGGCACATTGAAGTACACACAGCTCCGGAAAGACAGGATGTACATGCCTATTCAATGCAACCATTGCCTGGACGCTCCCTGTACTAAAGTTTGCCCTACGAAAGCAACGTACAAGAGCGATGACGGAATCGTGATGATGGATTACAACAAATGTATCGGATGCAGGTATTGCATGGCAGCATGCCCATACGGTGCACGCAGGTTCAACTGGTCAAAGCCTGCTGAGATACCTGCTGAAAAAATAAACCGTCTGGTACCGATACGCACTGACGGGGTAGTAGAAAAATGTACCTTCTGCGTACACCGTACACGAAGGGGAAAGACCACGAGATGCGTTGAGGTATGCCCGAACAGAGCCAGGACCTTCGGGAACCTGAATGACCCTGACAGTGCGGTTTCTAAAATAATCACAACTGAGAGAAATTTTCGCCTCAAAGTGGGGCTGAATACCGGCCCGAACATATTTTATTTAACCGATCCGAAAAAGAAACCCATGAGCTGGTTTAAGCCAGTTCCCCTTGACATGAACATCAGAGGACTAAAGTCGTGAAAGTTATTAAAGACGCACTCGGATATGCCATGGGGAATTTAGCAGCTGCTGACAGGAAATTTTATCTTTACTGTTTCGTTTTACTGGTTATTGCTGGTGTGGGTTTGTCAGATGCGGTTATTGCCGTGGCAGAGGGACACCATCATTCAAACATGAGTGACATGGTCCCGTGGGGCATATTTATATCGGGGCTGGCATTCTTTATCGGGTTGAGCGCAGGAGCGACCATGGTCGGTCTTTTAATACACGGATTTGGACGTGATGACTACCACCCGATCGGGACGCGCGCAATTCTGATCGGGATGATATGCATTTTTGCGGCCATGGGTTGTGTCATGATGGATGTCGGGAATCCGTTCAGGGCGATGAAGATCCCCTTTCTGCTGAGAAATGAAACCTCGATGTTTTTCATTTCATCGTCCAGCTACATGGGATTTACCGCTCTTTTAATGGCAGAGCTTGTATCAACGGTATATGTAACGATCGGGAAGGCAGGACGCAGGGGTAAAAAAATAGCCAAGGTCCTTGGTATTATCGCTGTCCCGTATGCCCTTATCGTAGTGCATTCATTTACCGGCACAATTTTCGGGGTAGTCAAGGCACGTGAAATGTGGAATACCCCCCTGCTGCCGGTGCATTTCGTGACATCCGCACTTGCGAGTGGTTTTGCCCTGGTCATCCTGGTAACCATTATTACTTCGTGGGTCAACAAGAAGCACCTGGTAAGCAAAGAAACGTACAACCACATGGGAATAATGTTGTGCTTCTTTCTGATTGCAACCGTCTTCCTTGATACCTTTGACTATCTGATACTCAAGTACAGCGGCACTGCAGAAGGTCTGGAAACATGGGATATCTTTACCGGCAGATACCTGGTGACATTCTTAATCAACATGGTTGGATTGTATGTTGCATTAATAATGACCGCGTTTAAAAAATTGAGAACTCCCACAGGACTTTTTTATGCATCAGTGATCGTTATTATAGCTATTGCAGCATACAGAATTAATCTGATATCAATAGGTCAGCTCGTTCCTCTGTATCATGAGCTTGGGGAAATACAGTATGTTCCGAACATACATGAGATTGCACCCTTTATCGGGCTGACAGCTGCGCTTATGCTTCTTTTCGCGCTTCTGACAAAGGTCCTCCCTATGGAGGATACAGTACATGCAACTAATGAATGAGGTTTTAATTTAACGAGGATATGAAATTATTGATAGACGGAGGTTTGAGATGAAAAAACGTTCCTGTAAATGGAGCTGGTGGACAATTTTATTTGTGTCTCTCTTATTAATAGTGCTTGACAGTAACTCGTACGCAGAGAAGGAAGCTTCAGCGGCAACAGGAGAGGCAGAGGCATATGTTAGTTATGAGTTACTTGGTGAGCCTGAATATGTTGGTGCTGAGAAATGTAAAGATTGTCACTGGAGAGAGTTTGATTCATGGAAGCATACATTACATTCCAAATTTATGCAGGAAGCGAATGAATTTACCGTAATGGGAGATTTTGGGAGAAACAACAAGCTGACGGTTAAAGTCACGAGGAAAGCCCCCAAGATGGCACGCAGTAAGACTACATCGACAATGTATAAGAAAGACGGGAAATATTATGTGAATACCATCGGTCCTGACTGGGAGTTCCATGATTACGAAGTTAAATACGTTATCGGCGTTAACAGGGAACAGAGTTATGTAACGATATTTCCAAATGGCGAACTGCATGTTCTCCCGGTTGAATGGGAGATTGAAGAGACTAAATGGGAAGATAATCGCGGTCTGGAGAAACACTATCCGGGAAATGGCAAATACTGGAGCGATGCTGGAAGATCCTGGCAGTTTGCATGTGGCAGCTGTCATGTCACAGGAATGAAGATAAATTACGACAGGGCATCCGATTCATTTAATACAACCTGGACTGATCTCGGAATTTCATGTGAAGCGTGCCATGGCCCGGGAAGCAACCATATTCAAGTAGCGAAAACACTGTTTGACAAAGAGAAGGATACTATTATCAACCCCGCAAAATTACCCTGGAAGCTTCGCTCCATGGTGTGCGGCCAGTGCCACAACTGGGGTGCAAGCGCAGCAAAGGTTACGCCGGCTAAAGAAGGGTTTCCGGAAAAGTATGCTTTTGCATACGGGTACAAAGTGGGGCAGCCCCTTTATCTCTTTTATGATGAAGAACTTGATGATGAAAAGAAACATCACCAGCAATACAACGAGTGGCAGGAGAGTGCGCACGCAAAGGCAGGAGTCGCCTGCACAACCTGTCATGGTGTACATCAGGAGGGGGCGCACAAGTCACCGCATAAATCCCAGACAAAGTATATTGCGGACAGTCTCTGTACAAATTGTCACGCATCCATGACAAGAAAATCAGCGCACCGGATTCATACGTTTGGAAGCTGCATCGCCTGTCATATGCCAAAGTCAAAAGGCCACGAGCACAGCCATACCTTTGAATTTGTTTCTCCCGAGGAGAGCATACGGGCCGGGGGAGTTGACAAGAAGCCCAACTCCTGCAGCGGGTGTCATCACCATAAGGACACCCCGTTAGAAGCACTGGTTGAGTTTCTCGATGCAGTAAAGAAGAAAGATATGCCTGTTCCGTTTTCGGTTCACGGGAGATAATTATGAAGATTATGAAAGTTCCTATAGAGTCCAGGAGAAGGAGAGAGTAATGAAAAAAGAATTTATACTCATTGTCTTTATTATATTTCTCATTATTCCGCGAATTGGAAACTCGGCAGAAACTACCCATACGGAGGGCTCCGGGATCACTGTCCCTGATGTAAAGAAACAGTTCTTCTGCGGGTACTGTCACGTATTGAGTTATCCAAAGGTGATCAAAAAGGCATATTTCTCGTGGAAAGAGGGGAAACATAAAGACATAGGATGCGTTCAGTGCCACTATCCCCCGGAGCAGCTGAAGTATGAAGTGCCGGAACATAAGAAAATACCAAAGAGCAAGGAAGACACTTCAGATAAATCTGCCATGGATTTTATGAAGACAGAGCTTGAGGTCCTTTCACGACTCATAACAGTCCTGAACATGGACTCATCAGTGCCGAGGACAAAACCAAGGCTGGATGACCGCAGTTGCACGGCATCAAAGTGTCATCCACAAACCGGGAAAGGAAAAGAGGGAGAATACTGGACAAAGAAAATAGAGTTTGCCACATATGAAAAAGCGGACAAGACAAAAGTTATTGTGCCCTATGTCCATGAAAAACATTTTGACCCGAAGACCTTCGTCGAAGGACAGGAACTGCACTGCACGAGCTGTCATCAGCGTGAGTCAGAAGAAAAGCATTTTGAAGTAAATAAGCAAAAGTGCTTCCTCTGCCACTTTAAAAACCTCGCCCTTAATGAGAAACGCGCAAAATGCGCTCTTTGCCACGAAGTCCCGACAGCTCCCCTGCAAAAACAGAAAAAGGAGGGGGCAGGGGAAGAGGAGAAGCCTATTACCCATAAATCCCTTGAGGAAGCAAAGGTTGCATGTGAAAGCTGCCATATGCATCTGGTGAAGGGGCGTGGTCTTGTAAGGCAAGAACAATGTCTGAATTGCCATGATAATGGAGATCAGATCGAAAAGGGCCTGTCCGATAAAAAACTGATGCATGAAAAGCATGTGGCAGCGCAAAGTGCCCACTGTTTTAACTGCCACGAGCCGATAGAGCATAAACCGTCAGACTTTCTTGACGTTGCCCGTAGCGAGTGTTCGACCTGCCATCCCAATCATCACAAATATCAGAAACTCCTGCTTGCAGGTGCGGACTTTAAGAATGTTAAGGGAATACCTAGCCTCATGTACGGAGTAAATACTAACTGCCTCGCCTGCCATAACGAAGAGAAAATTGTCAAAGGTGAAAAGGTCAGGCATGGATCAGGGAAATCTTGCGCTAAATGTCACACGGAAAAACATGAGGACATGGCAACTGAATGGAAAGACAAGACAAATGAAGAAATGGCAGGAGCCAAAGAAATAGAACAGGAGCTGTTAGATGCAATTGAAAATGCAAAAGGCAAGGTTTCAAAGAAAAAATTAGATAAAGCGATGGTAATGCTGAAAGAAGGGAGGGAATACCTGTCTCTGGTTGAGTATGGTGGCGGTGTACATAATAAAAAATACTCTGTGACTCTTATTGATGAAGCGATGAATAACCTTGAGGATGCGATAGATCTGCTTGCTGATGAATGAGCCAATGGGTTTGAGGCATAAAAAATCAAGGAGGGAATGCCTATGGTTGTTAGCTGTTACAACTTCAACAAATACTAAATTAAGGAGGGAACCATGAGTAAGACCAAAAAAGTATCCCGTCGTGATGTATTGAAGACGGGAGGCGCCGTTGCAGCGGCAGCCACCGTAACTGGTATGCCTGCCTCAATAGCAGAGGCGGCAACAGGGAATCCCCGCTGGGCATTTGTTGTGGATCTCAGAAGGTGTGTCGGCTGCAGGACATGCACTATCTCGTGCAAGTCTGAATTCAATGTGCCTCTCGGAAGGTGGAGAGCAGTTATCAAAACAGTGGACTGGGGAAAATTCCCCACCGCCAGGAGAGCCTTTGTACCCAGGCTCTGTAATCACTGTGCAGGTGAATCTGACACGGGGGTCCCGCCCTGTGTTGAAAAATGCCCGGAAGCAAAAAGCGGCAAGAGAATGAAACTGGGAAATGAAAGGTACAGGACAGGGGCAACATACAAACGTCCTGACGGGATGATCCTCGTTGATATGGACCTTTGTATCGGATGTTACAAGTGCATTGATGCCTGTCCCTACGGGGTCCGGTATGTTGATCCTAACGTAAAGCTCAAAAGGCCTGACAGGGAAAAGGATCTCGGCATTGGCAAATGTACCTTCTGTGAGCACCGCGTTGATCAGGGAATCGAGCCATCATGTGTGCAGGCATGTCCGCACGAAACAAGGTCATTTGGCGACATGAACGACCCCGGCAGTAAGGTGTCCAAATTGATTAAGGAATTTGGCCTTGACAAGAAAAGAGCGGATACAACGCTTCTGCCTGATGAAGGCACAATGCCCCACGTATTTTATATTGACCCGGAAGGCGTATTGGACCATTACTCTTTTGATCATAAGAACCAAGAGAAAAGATTGGCTGAATACCGGGACAATATAATTTAGTGGCTACTAAAAGAAAGGAGGAAAGTATGGCACAGTTAACACGAAGAAACTTTATGAAATTCGCTGTAGCCAGCGGTGCGGTCCTTGCAGCCGGTGAGGGTATGAAATCCAAAGCTCTTGCTGGAGACATAAAGACGCAGACAGGGAGAGATTTCTCGCCGACGACCAAGAAGGAACGGAAAGCGATTCCATCGGCATGCTGGCAGTGCGTTTCCAGAGACTCCATGATCGGCTTTGTGGAGGACGGCAGGCTCGTCAAACTTGAAGGTCAACCGAAATCAATTCGGGGAAACGGACACATCTGCGCGAGAGGACAGGCCGGTCTCACCTCGGTCTATGACCCTGACAGGATTCTTCACCCGATGAAAAGGATTGGACCACGAGGGTCAGGCCAGTGGAAAAGGATATCCTGGGACGAGGCAGTCGGCGAGCTGACAAGCAGGATCAAAAAACTCCGTGATGCCGGGACTCCTGAGAAGTTCCTGTACCATTACGGAAGGGCGAAGGCAAGCTCAGGCAAGCTCATTGGCGGTATGGTAAAAGCCACGGGCACAGGATCAATCGGCAACCACACCGGTGTATGCGAATCAGCCAAGTGGACAGCCCAGGAAATGACCTGGGGCGGACACTTTGACAACTGGGACATTGACAACACCAAGTACATGCTCATTTTCGGCAGCAACATCCTCGAGACCCACACTAACCATATGTCAGTAGCCCACAGGATCATGCACGCAAAGGTTGACCGCGGCGTCAAGATGGTGACCTTTGATGTCAGGATGTCCAACACGGCTGCGAAGTCTGATGAGTACATACCGATCAAGCAGGGAACGGACATGGCAGTTTTTCTTGCCATGACAAAGGTGATTCTCGACAAAGGTCTTTACAAAGGTGCAGGCGAGGAGTTTCTTGAATACTGCAAATGCACGGAGAAACACGATGACTCTGTCGCGAACAAGATAGCGGCCCTGAAGAAACACTATGCTAACTACACCCCGGCATGGGCAGCGCAGATAAGCGGGGTTCCTGCCTCAACCATTGAGCGGATTGCCGTTGAATACGCGACAACAAAACCTGCGGTCCTGATCGCATACAGGGGACCTGTCACAACCTATAATGGTACTGACTGCGAGCGCGCACGCCAGGTTCTCTCATCGATTACAGGGAATGTTGATGCCCCGGGCACGAACTGCAAGGCAGTCGGTGCGGGATGGTCATCTGCAGCAATCCCGAAGGCCAAGACAAAAAAGGTGAAGGACATCTTTGACGGCGCTCCAAAAGGAGAGCCCGAGTCATACCCGTTCCCGACTCACCATGCGAGCCACCAGGTGCTCGACAGGATCAAGGCCAAGGGTCCCGGAACATTTGATGTGGCGGTCTGGTATTGCTACACACCTGTTTTCGCAAACGGGAACCATATGCGAAACATAGAGATTGTGAAGGATGAAAAGCTCCTTCCCTTTGTTGTTTCCTGCGACACTTCTTATGGTGACTCCACGCACTATGCTGACATGATCATGCCTGATGCGACCTACCTGGAAAGGTATGACTGGGAAGACATGGTCGATCCGACCCAGATAGGTGAGTTCTACATTCGCCAGGCCCTTGTGAAACCTCTCGGTGAAGCACGGGATTTCGGTGATGTAATGATCGAGGTCGTCAACCGCCTGGGCATCAAGACTGACTACAAGACAAAAGAAGAGTACGTCAAGATGTCAGTTGATATGACCCCTGGCGTAAAAGAGGCAGGCGGCTGGGCATACATGGCGAAACACGGTGTCTGGAACGACGGCAAGGCAAAATTCTACAGCTACAAAAAAGAAGTCCCTGCCAGCGCGATTAAGGAAGACGGCGTTGTCTATGACGAACAGGCCGGTGTGTACTGGAACGCCAAGAAGGCCCATGCAAAGCCGGGCGACAGCTACTTTAAGACAAAGAACGCTTACAAGTATTATGTTGCCACAAAGATGGGGAATAAACTCCTTGCAGGCTTCAAGCCGGACAAGATCAACAAGTCCGGCTACATGGAACTCTGGTCCCAGGTCGTAAAGGATGCTGGGTATAATGCACTTCCCGAGTGGATTCCGGCTCCGAACCAGAAAAACATGGGACCGAATGATATGCATCTGACCACCTACAAGGTCTGTGTGCAGACCCATTCCCGTACCCAGAACAACAAGTGGCTGACCGAGATCTATCCAAACAACCATGCCTGGATCAACCCGAAGGATGCATCGAAAAGGGGAATCGGGGACGGCGACAAGATCAAGGTCAAGTCTTCGATCGCCGAGATGGAAACCTATGCACATGTGACTGAAAACGCCCAACCGGGTCATATTCATATTTCACACCACATGGGGCATTACCAGTACGGAAGGTACGCATCCGGAAAACGGGCGCCTGAAGGCAGGGACGATCCGGATGACAAGAACATCCACTGGAAATGGCACGGCTCACATCCCAACCAGGTAATACCGAACCGGGGTGATCGACTCGGCGGATTCCAGCGTTGGAACGATACTGTTGTGCAGGTAAGAAAAGCGTAACCTTAAAAAGGCCCCTTTCCGCTCCTTATGTAAGGCGGAAAGGGGCCCCTTTTTATGAACCGGGAGCTGTTATAATGGTTCCTATGAACTGTATTAAGAGGAGTCTTGCCATATGAAAAATAATACGGAATTAAAAGAGAGCGCTGAACATGCACAGCAGAGGAGCAATGTTTATGGCTTTTTGGCAGCAGTCTATCGCAAAGAGCTGTCAGCAGAGTTGCTTGTTCAGATCAAAGACTCCCCCTTTAGAGAGGTTCTGTCTGATCTTGGAGTCAATCTGGGTAAGGAGTTCTTTTCAGCGCCGGAGGAAGAACTCATTGAAAATTATGCCATAGAGTATACAAGGCTGTTTCTTGGACCCGGCAAGCATATATCGCCTCATGAGTCAATTCATTATGAGAGAGATGACGGCGATTGGGGGACACATTGGAGTGCATCCACCGTTGAGGTTAAGAAGTTTGTAGAATCTCTCGGACTGAATTACAGTGAAACCGACAGAAGCATGCCTGATCATATCAGTGTTGAATTCGAGCTCATGCAAAAACTTATTGAAAAGGAAAAAGAGGAATGGGAAGTAAATGAAGGCAAAGATGCACTGCATTATATCAAGATCGAGAATATGTTCATGAAAGATCACATATTAAAATGGATTCCCCAATTCTGTGACAAAGTGATCGCTGAAGCAGAACTCCCGTTTTATAAAGAGATTGCAAAACTCACTAAAAAGTTTCTTGAGTTTGACAAAAAAGAGACGTCAGTCAATGGAGAAGAAGACCGGCAAAAAGTGGAGCAGGCATAAAAATGTTAACACAACTCATGAATTAACCGGGCCACCATGCATAGGCTCTTAATTCTAACTGCAATTATTATTTTTTATATCAGCTGTGCACAGGCAGTGAGTCGTGCCCAGAACCCTCTTCCGGAGATGGCCCCCGAGGGGTATCCTGCCCCGAACCAGGGATGCATCACGTCTAATTGTCATGCCGGCATTGAACCGATACGGGCCCACGATTCCGGGATGGCAAAACAGATTTATTTAAAAGGGGGAAAACTGGGTGACCCCAATGGCTGCGTTGTTTGTCACGGAGGAAACCCGAAAGAGCAGCGAGAGGCCGGATTAGCTCATAAGGGTGCACCGGAAGGCAGCCTTCTCTCGACATTTAACCGGCACTCTGCTTCCATGGGAATAAACGACAAGACCTGCGGGCCCTGTCACAAAAAATGGGTCTATGCTGCCCACCGATCTGTAATGCAGACAGAGGCTGGGAAGATCCAGGGCGCCCTCTGGGGCTGGGGGGCCGCGGGAACAGGATACGAAACAACATATGGCAATTATGATATTGATGATCCTGACGGTCCGGTACCTGTTTTTGGAACTGAGGCATATAAACGGTATACACAGGACCTGATGAAGAAATATCCCAATAATTTCCCCACGGAATTGAAACAGCTGCCGGAAGTCAATTTGGACACTCTTAAGGAACATCCTGAACAGGCGGTCTATACCTATATCCGATCAGAATGCCAGCGCTGCCATCTGGGTGTCCGCGGCAGGGATAAACGGGGAGACTTGAGGGGCATGGGCTGCGCAGCCTGCCATATCCCGTACAGCAACGAGGGATACTATGAGGGGACAGACCCGAGCATCCCCCAAGATGAAAAGGGCCATTCTCTTGTCCACTCCATGCAGTCTTCGCGGCAGGCGAAAGTAGTGGTGAACGGGAAAGTATATTCAGGGATACCACAGGAAACCTGCGCTACCTGCCACAACAGAGGGAAGCGGGTCGGCGTTTCATACCAGGGGCTTATGGAATTTCCCTATGGCACGCCATATACGGAAACCGGCGCCAAGATGCCTAAGCTGCATACCAAAAATTACCTGTATATAAAAGATGACGCGCACCATGAGCTGAAAAGCAGGGAGGGAAACCCTGAGGGCGGCCTGCTCTGCCAGGACTGCCATGTAACAACATCTGTTCACGGAAATGGCAATATAACCGGAACAACCCTTGCCAATATTGAAGTAGAATGCACAGACTGTCACGGCACAGCAACCAAGTTCCCATGGGAGCTGCCGCTGGGCTGGGGTGACGAGTTCGGAGCTGATCTTGATATGGAGAAACCCCGCGGGCTGGCGAGTGAATCGACTCGAACACACCATATTTACAATACGTGGTATCCTCCGAAAGACGGTTATCTGCTTACGGCGAGGGGGAATCCCTTCGGAAATGTGGTTCGCAAAGGGGACAAGGTAATTGTCCATTCAGCCAGTGGTCTGGATTTTGAAGTTCCTACGCTTAATTCACTTCGCATCAGCAACAAATGGAAAAATCCGGCCGCAGCCATTGCATCAATGGTTAAAATTGAAAAGCATGTTGAAAAAATGGAATGCTATGCCTGCCATTCAGCATGGGCTCCCCAGTGCTATGGCTGTCATGTAAAGGTGGACTACTCGGCAAACAAAACTTCTACTGACTGGATAGCCTCGGGAAGTGTGCAGTTCCCGGATGGAAATACCGCTGAATCCAAAAGAGATGGAAGTACAATAAAAGGACCGGGCAAGGCCTCTGAGGCGCGGGGTTATCTCCGCTGGGAAAACCCTGTTCTGGGGATCAACGGCGAAGGGCGTGTCAGTCCGATTATTCCCGGCTGCCAGCAGATTACAACGGTCATCAGCCCAGACGGAGAGACACTGGTACAAAACAAGATCTGGAGGACCCCGGCAGGTCTCGAGAACAGCGGGCCGGAAGGCCAGAGAGGCATTGATATGTCACCTGCCCAGCCGCATACCGTCTCACGAGAGGCCCGCACCTGTGCTTCCTGTCATGCAAGCAGCAAGGCACTTGGCTATGGTACACATGACGGAAGATATATGAAGGCATACACAAAGGGGGTATACGTTGATGTAGCGACAGCGACCGGGGAGATTATAAGCAGGAAAGCTCAAATACAAATCCCGCCGATCCCGGAACTGCCGATGGACCTTGATCAGATCGTGACGCGGGACGATGAACAGCTTCAGACCGTAGGGCACCACTGGCCCCTGTCCGGCCCGCTTCCGAAGGAAACGCGTGACCGTATGGAAAAAGTAGGTGTCTGCATCTCATGTCACAAGGATTTCAGTCCCGGCTTTTTCTCCCAGACCCATCAGAAAAATTTCCACCAAGACATTATGGATGGGATTTTAGAACCGGGAAGCTTTTTTCATGAGTTGTTCAACTTTCGTAATGAACAAAAAAATATCGAGGTCGGACCTCGATAGAGAATCCGGAATAGGAGGCGCATATGTTTGGATTGGGAGTGACAGAACTGGTAATAATTCTGGTGATTTTAGTAGTTATGTTTGGTGCATCAAAGCTGCCCGAGATCGGCAGCGGTATAGGAGAGGCCATAACAAACTTTAAAAAGTCCATGTCAGAGTCACCGGAAATTGATAATGATCAAAAAGGTAAGACGGGGAAAACGAACGTTTAGTGGGGAAAATGGTCATGCTGCCTTAATAAGCCCTTTGACCTTCTCCTCGATTAAATTTCGAACTATGCGGAACTCATCAGCATCCATGTCCTTCGGGTCGGGAATGCCCCAGTCTGCGCGGTACTTTGCCCGGACAAAAGGGCAGGCATCATTGCAGCCCATGGTTATCACGTAGTCATATTCGATGTCTGGAATGTCCGAGAGTGACTTAGAGGTATGTGCTGACATGTCATAGCCAACCTCCTTCATCGAGTCAATGCCTTTCGGATTGACAACTCCTGATGGTCTGGATCCGCTGCTGTATGGTTCAACAACTCCCTTTCCATGAATTTTTGCAAAAGCCTCTGCAATTTGACTCCTGCATGAATTTTCAACACAGACAAAGAGGACTGTTTTCATAGCGGTTTCACCCCCGCTACATGACAGGTCCCGGAACCATAATACTTCTTCTGAAAATATAACGAAACATTTACTAGCGCTATCAAAACAGGAACCTCAACCAGTGGCCCGATTACCGCGGTAAAGGCCACGCCTGAATTGATCCCGAAGACCGCAATAGCCACCGCAATGGCAAGTTCGAAGTTGTTGCTGGCTGCCGTGAATGACAGGGATGCGGACTTTGGGTAGTCTGTGCCGATTTTTTTTGCCATATAAAATGAAACAAGGAACATAAGAACAAAATATATCAGCAGGGGCACGGCAATCCTGATTACGTCCAGCGGAAGCTGGACAATAACATTGCCTTTCAAAGAGAACATCACAATGATGGTAAAAAGCAGAGCGATTAAGGTGATCGGGCTTATCCTTGGGATAAATTTCTCCTCATACCATGTTCGATCTTTTATTTTGATAAGTGTGAAGCGTGTGATTATTCCCGCAAGGAATGGAATGCCCAGATAGATGAAGACACTTTTTGCTATCTGGCCCATCGTCACCTCCACGACAGCGCCTTCCAGGCCAAGCCACGTCGGCAGTACTGTTATGAAAATATATGCATAGACAGAGTAGAACAATACCTGAAATATGGAATTAAAGGCGACAAGCCCGGCTGTATATTCTGTATCCCCGCAGGCAAGTTCATTCCATACAATTACCATCGCAATACAGCGAGCCAGGCCGATCATGATGAGGCCAACCATGTAATCAGGGTAGTCATGGAGAAATACTATGGCCAGTATAAACATAAGAACAGGCCCGATGATCCAGTTCTGAATCAGTGAGAGCCCGAGTATCTTCTTGTTTCTGAATACTTCGCCAAGTTCCTCGTAACGTACCTTTGCAAGGGGAGGGTACATCATCAGGATGAGCCCTATTGCGATAGGAATGTTTGTTGTCCCCACCTGAAACGAATTAATGAAAGATTCCACATCAGGATAGAGGTAGCCCGTACCAACGCCGGCAGCCATGGCCAGGAATATCCAAAGGGTAAGGAACCTGTTCAAAAAGGACAATTGTTTCGGTGTATGTTTAGTTGTTAAACTCCCTTCCTGATTCAGCATTTATTGCTCCTTTTGATTTTCTTTATGCCTTTGTCATTCATCCGCTCAAAGATTCCCAGCAATATGAATCGTCTGAACATGTCTGATTCATCAAGGGAATAATCTGTCCACCGCCCGTTTTTTTTGTCTTTGATTAATCCCGCTTCCCTGAGCATACTCAGGTGAAAAGAAATGTTGGGCTGAGTCATCTGCAATGTTTCCGCAATGTCACAGACGCACAATTCCCCGTCTTTCAGAAGGGAAAGAATGCGGAGTCTTGTTTCATCAGACAGTGCCTTAAAGACCGGCAGAAGATTATCCATTTAATTATTTCCTTGTATTAAAATAATATATCAAATTCTGTTTATATTAAAACCATATAATGTTTATTTAGTCAATGTATTAAAGAGTATTATTCATGTAAACATAAAAAATTATTTATATGAACGGCATTATTATGAATTAACTTCCTGGCAATACGCTTATTTTCTTAGGTTTATTCCTTAATATCCCGATAATAAACACAACAGGTAATGAAATCAAATAAATGAGTGATATCATCACAAAGAAAATAAGCATAAAAAAGGAGGCCTTATGAAAGGATTCAAGATCAGCATTATTGCAATATTAGCGTTACTAACTCCCTTTCTTCTTACCAACGGACATGCCCAGACGCCTGCAGACATCAATGAAGCAACGTATGTAGGCGCTGCCAAATGCCGGGAGTGCCATGAAAAAATTTATGAAGGATGGAAAACAACATATCATCCCTATAAGTTCCAGGATGTGAGTGAAGATACTGTTGTGGCAGATTTTGAAAAAAACAATACCCTCACTATCGGGGACTATACGACAAAAATGTCAAAAGAGGGTAACAATTATTTTATTACAACAATGGGCCCTGATAATAAGGAGCACAAATATCAGGCCAAATACCTTATAGGATCAGTTTGGAAACAGCGTTATGTTACGGAATTTCCCAATGGCGGACTCCATATCCTTCCTGTTCAGTGGAATGTAAAAACCCAGAAGTGGGTGGACTATCACGGGCTTAAAAAGTTCAAACCGGACAGCGGCAAATACTGGAGTGACAAGCAGAGGACATATCAGTTTAAGTGCACGGGCTGCCACAATACAGGGTCAGAATTTACCTATGACGCGGCCACGGAAACGTATTCAGGGACAAAATGGGCAGACAAGGGTGTGTCATGTGAAGCCTGTCACGGCCCCGGCAGCAAACATATAACAGCCGAAGGTGAAGACCTTGGCCTGACCATTATCAATCCGGCAAAACTATATGATCCAAGACGGGCAGCCGCGATTTGCGGTCAGTGCCATACACGGGGAGCCAGTGTTGAAAAGCTCTACGGTGTTCAAAAGACCGGCTACCCTCATGATTACAAGCCCGGCGGGATGTTAAACTTTGTCTATGACTCGAAGCCCGGAATGCTTCCTGACGATGAGTTTTCCCGGCAGCATCACCAGCAGTATCTTGACTGGCAGAAGAGTACCCATGCTGAAACCGGTGTCCAGTGCTGGGACTGCCACTACTCCCACCGGCAGGGAAATTCGAATAATGCCCAGACCAAACTTCCGGGTTCACTTTTGTGCAAAAACTGCCACATCGATGTTGAGAAGAAGGGTGTCCATGGAATCCACAGCACGAACAACTGCATTGGCTGCCATATGCCGTCTTCCGCAAAGAGCGCCACTCCGGGTGATATCCGCAGCCATTCTTTCAAGGTTATGAAGCCATCAGGATCGGTTGCCCTTGGAGCAAAACAGTCAAACTCTTGTAATCTCTGCCACTATCACAAAGATGACAGCCCTGCAGACCTTCAGAAGGTGCTGGATGAGATCAAAAAGCAGGGGTGGAAGGCCTATAAATAGGCGGGCATGTTAATCGAGCACGAAGAGGTTAA
Organism: Thermodesulfovibrionia bacterium; assembly: GCA_947259645.1. Taxonomy (GTDB): domain Bacteria; phylum Nitrospirota; class Thermodesulfovibrionia; order UBA6902; family UBA6902; genus Glo-13. Next base: position 38,831 of record CAMYND010000005.1, read on the forward strand.
AGGAGCGGCGAATCATTATGGGTACTGACAGAGGCTCAAAAAAAATTATCCTTGCCTTGATAATAATCCTGGCTATAGGCCTTGGTATTAGTGCTGCAGGGTATGTGTATGTAGGCTCAGATAATTTCTGTGCCTACAAGTGCCATCAGATGAACACCCGGGCTGCGATATGGAAGAAGTCTACGCATAAAGACGTTAAGTGTATAACCTGTCATTCCGAGCCGGGATTCATTGGAGAGTTCAAGGCGCACGTGGATGGGCTTAAGTATCTCAAGTCCTATGTAAAGGGCAAGACAACTCACCTGACCATCTTTGCAACCCGAAGAAATCCGGCCCGGCTGAAATCATGTATCCACTGCCATCCAGCTGATACGCTCAGTGAAGAGACTGAATCAGTGAGAATAAATCATACTGATCATATTCTGGAAAACGAATTCCTCTGCACTGACTGCCATGAGGACATGATTCATGGTACGCACAGTTTTGAGATTGACATGTCCAGTCCGAGAGAAAAGAACTGCATCGCATGCCACATAAGAGAGGGCGCGCGCACAGACTGCCAAAGCTGCCATATAAAGAACATTGAAAAAGGCCAGGGGCAGCGGTTTGTATTAGACGCTCTTGAGGACATCGGGGTAAGACCGGAAGGTGATCATTAGATTTAGGCGGCATTATCACTTCGTAACGTTTGTTTATCAGGGGATGCAGTTCAGGCTGCATCCCTTTTATCATGCCCCGCGACTCCTTTTATTCAGGGTAAACTGTGCTTCGTAAATTGATGTAAGGTTTACATTTGTGAATTTCTTTGGCATTCTACTAATATGTATGTAATGAGCCTTTATGCCGGTGAAAAACTCGCAGGAATTGGGAAACTGTCCAGAGAGAGCGGAAAAGGGCGCTGTGCCGAAGATTCTGCAGTTTGTATCTGTGAGAGAGCCGCAGTTAATTGTAAATAATGAAAAAACTTGCCCGTCGATTCTTACAAACTACTGCCGTTATATTGAGTGTTGCCGTACTGGCTAGCCTTGCGTTGTTCATTCATCTCACAACCCCTGTTACGCATGAAGCATTCTGGAAAGAGGTGGAAATACCGGAAGGCGCCTCTTACACCAAAGGACTTGCTATTTTACAGGAAAATGATATTATTGCGAGTAAATTTGGTCTTCTTTTAGTCGGGAAAATAAGTGAAACTGATACGGCCCTGAAGCCAGGATTCTACAGTCTCAGTGCATCCATGACTCCCATGGAGATACATGATGACCTTATCATGGGAAGGACGATCCAGTTCACTGTAACCATTCCTGAGGGATCTTCTCTGAAGAGGATCAAAAAGAAACTGATAAAAAAAGGGCTTCTTTCTGATGAGGACTGGGAGCTGGCTTATGACGAGGACTTTCTGGATTTTCTTGAAATAGATGCCCCCAGCCTTGAGGGCTATATATATCCTGACACCTATAAATTTCCTAAAGGCATTGACCCTGATCTTCTCTTTAAAATAATGGTTCAGAGGCTGAGAGAATTCTATGACGAACCATTGAAAACTAGAGCAGAAGAAATCGGGTTTACGGAAAATGAGGTCATCACACTCGCCTCTATTATTGAGAGAGAAGCCCAGGTAGACAGTGAGAGGCCGCTGATATCAGCTGTGTATCATAACCGGCTTAAAAAGAATATGAGACTCCAGGCAGACCCGACAGTTTTATATGGCATTAAAAAACGGCCGAAGAGAATACGGTACAGGGATTTGAGAAGGGTAACGCCCTATAACACTTATAAAATCAAGGGACTGCCACCGGGGCCCATATCTTCTCCGGGGATCAAGTCGATCATGGCGGCCCTGTACCCTGCTGATGTGGATTATCTATACTTCGTATCCATGAACAATGGTACGCATTACTTCTCGTCAACAGGGAAAGAGCATGTAAAAGCGGTAGCTGAGTACCAGAAAAAAAGGAAGAAGAAAGTCCGGTAAGGATTAGCATTTTTCAGCTAATCACCAGGGAAAATAATGGCCAGGAAAAAGAAGACAAAGCAGATAACGCTTGGTGGCCTTAAGATAGGAGGCGGCGCCCCGGTTATTGTCCAGTCGATGACAAAAACCGACACCTGCGATGTAGCTTCCACGGTTTCCCAGATAAAAAAGTTGCAGGCAGCAGGGTGTGAGGCGGTGAGGGTGGCGGTGTTAGACAGTGAGGCAGCCGCGGCTGTTAAAGGTATCAGGAAAAGAATAAAAATACCCCTTATCGCTGATATCCATTTTGATCACAGGCTTGCACTTACTGCAATGGAAAACAACGTAGACGGTCTTCGTATTAATCCCGGCAACATTGGAAGCAGGCAGAAAGTCCGGGAAGTAGTGAGTGCGGCGAAGGACAAAGGCATACCCATACGAATAGGCGTAAACGCGGGCTCTTTGGAGAAAGACCTTTTGCGAAAATACAAACATCCTTCAGCCAAAGCCCTTGTCGAAAGCGCGGGAAGGCATATTCAAATCCTTGAAGATCTCAAGTTCAGAGCGATCAAGGTCTCGCTGAAGGCCTCTGATGTACAGAGAACAGTTGAGGCATACAGGCTTTTTTCGGAAAAGTATCGCTACCCTCTTCATATAGGCATTTCAGAGGCAGGCCCGGCTTTTTCAGGCACCATTAAAAGCGCAGTAGGGCTGGGACTTCTCCTGGCTGAAGGAATAGGCGATACAATGCGGGTCTCTCTGACAGCTGATCCTGTTGAAGAAGTAAAAGTTGCGTACGAGATTCTTAAATCACTGAATCTCAGAGAGTCGGGGCCTGAGCTTATTTCCTGTCCCACATGCGGCCGCTGCAAAGTAGATATACGGGGCATAGTTGGAAAGGTGGAAGCAGGTCTCTCCAAAATTAAGAAACCGATTAAAGTAGCAGTAATGGGCTGTGTTGTAAACGGGCCGGGAGAGGCAAGAGAAGCTGATATCGGTATAGCGGGTGGAAGAGGTACCGGTCTGCTTTTTAAACATGGTAAAGTTGTGAAAACACTCAAAGAGCGGGATCTGTTCAGCACCCTGATGCGAGAAATAAAGAAGATGTAACTGCCTGCTGACCTCAGTCAAATAGATAAAACTCACTTTATAAGTGAGCTTCTGTCATCCAACTCCCGTGGGAACTACAGTTAGTAACTACGGTTAGAACTCCTGAACTAACGTTATTAAGCCTAATAGTTGCTTCCGGGTTCATCCTTCTGCAATTTAAATTAAATCTTGCAACGCATTCTTTATTATGATTAGATTCATTTAAATAGAAATCTATAATTTTTATATGATTATCAATATCCATATCATGTTCAATCTCACCTATCTTTACGTGTGCTTCAGTAAATTTGCATTCACGTTTCGAATCAAATTCTTTTAATAAAGTTATCACCGGAAAATGCTTTTTTTCAAAGTCGCCGATATTGTCAAACTCTTCCAGAATATTTAAAGAATCAGGATTGTTGTCAAAACTGTCTATTGATGCTTTACAAAAAGGACAGAGTGTCGGTGCCTGTTCAAAAGCGATATAGTTGCATCTTTTGCACATAAATAGCTTTGTTTTTATATTTGCCAATTTCACATTATGAATCGTATCACTCCTCATACTGTTGAAAAATTCATAGTATTGATTGGAGGGATTCAAAAGCTCAACTCCCATTCCATCATAATCATGGCTCACCTTTAATAATCTTCTGACCTTGACAGGCACGCTCAAAACTCCCTCATCTGAGGGGATAAGGAGATCAAATTTTGATTTATGAGGAGGGCAATTCTTTGTATTAATAAACATGCCATTTTTTGACATATTGGTTACTGTTCCGGAGTGGTTTTCGTTGCCAATGGAAAAATTCACATTAAGACTTGTTTTTATTCTCTCAAAAGCTCTTTCTTTCATATGGCACTCCTTTTTTTATTCTTCCTATTTACACAGGCAACGCAGCTTAGTCGATTAACAGCTAGTATAGTATATGTATAACCAAGATATCATTAAAATCTGTAATTGTCAAAAAATGCCTTTAAATTGCATAGTTGCGCAAGTAATATGGGCAATTATTATCATGAAAAATATTGTATATGGAGAAAGTCAGGAAGTTATCTTGAATTCTAAGAATTTGAGAATAGTTAATAATAAGAATTATTAAATGAAATGAATTAATTTTACTCGTCGGTAGGACCTTTCAAAAAATTATACACCATGATTACTATATAAGAGCTTAAGAAGACACCTGCCAATAATTCCATAATCGTGTTAGCTCCTCCTTCAAGAGATGCTCAGAAAATTTACTGAAAAAGCTATGAGTTTCAGCATAACATACAATGAATGGACTAAATCAATAGCCTTATAGCGCATATAAAAATTACAAATAAGCTTATTAGCGCAAGCATGCTAATCAGGAATCCCGAATGAACTACTCTACGAAAATGAATTTTCGGAAGCATAGCTCACAGATAAAGACGTCATTTTAACCATCTGCCCTGAAAAGTTAATTTTTATATTTCTGATTTCAGAAGTTGAGCAGCAGAGTAAATAGATTTTTCGTCATTGTAAGCGGAGAGGACTCGTTTGACATACTGTCGAGTTTCTTTTATGGGAGGAATGCCTTTATACTGTTTCACCCTGGTAGGCCCGGCATTATAAGCTGCAAGGGCGTGCGTAAGGTTTCCATTAAATTTATCTAATAGATATCTGAGATACTTTGCGCCACCATTAATATTGTCTTCCGGATCATAGGGGTTTCTTATATTCATATATTTAGCGGTTTTCGGCATTAACTGCATGAGCCCTATCGCGCCTGAATTGGATACTGCCTTTGAGTTCCAGTTGGATTCCACTTTTATGACCGCTTTAATCAGCGATGGCTCAATCCTGTATTTATCTGACATTATCTTGATTATTTGACTATAGGCGCCTGTTATTGATCTGCTCTTCTTTTGATCCGAAGGCACCTCTTTTTTATGTGCAACAGTGATTTTCTTGTTCTTATCTTCGATACAGAGATCACAATACTCATCCAAGTGAAAATTGCTCAGCTCATGTTTTTTATGTACAACAGTGATTTTCTTGTTTTTATTTTCGATACAGAGATCACAATACTCATCCAGGTGGAAATTGCTCAGCTCATGACCTTTGATATCATCTGCCTGGGCATTCAGCAGATAATAACCAGCAGAACAGAGAACTATTATGCAAAGAACTAATTTATTCATTTCATTCAGAGTTATAAACAGTAGCGGCAACATCGGTTGCCAATGACGTTATGATTTTGAACAGATGATGAATATGTAACGATGGAATTAGCGCATAGTCTACATCATGCAGTGATTCATTTCAATCTACTTATGATATAGCTTCCATATACGATCTTTTGCGTAATCCGGATTCATATAAAATTGATATAAAACAAGAAGGTTGCTGTGGATCGATCCTCTCTCCGGTGCAGGGGGAGGCTGTTGCCGGATAAGAGAGGAGGAGATCATTCCGGAAAGCCGCAGAAACACTAGAACTTCATGCGCTTTTGTTGTGCTCCAGACCGCCTCGCAGTGGCTTGTGCTCTTTTCTGAATGTTAGCCTGCATCTGAATCCAATTCAGTAAACTCTGGATCAATTTTGAATCATTATCCAAAAACTTCACACCAATCATAAAGGGGCCGTGTTCCCCTTCCGGTTTCACAGTATCTACTACAGCAGCTACTGAAACAGCCTTTCCTTCATAATAAAATTGAGGATTAACCCACTCAATTGAGATCTGCGTGCCTGATTGCAGTTCATTACTCATCGTAATCCCCAATCCACCAAAAGAAACATTGACGACTTTCGCATTTATGGTGTCTGATGATCCGTCGAGCATTCTCAGCGTAATATCAAGAAGTACCGGGTATCGTTGATAAGACCTTCGTTCCATAAATATCTTCCCTCCTTATCTGCAGGACTCACTACTTCATGTCCCGTTATTATTTAAAGTTGCTAATACATTTTATTTCGACATTAAGAGCAGATACCTTAAACAGGTACTGTCAGGCCTGCAGATTACATATATCCTGAGCTAGACCTGACCCCACTCGTTTCTTGAGTTTTGTTATAATCCCAGGATATTTAGTTAATCCTTGATGCGTGAAGGATAGGGTATGCAGGTAATCACAACTGTCAAAGAAATGCAGGCATTGAGCAAAAAGATGAAAGCTGAAGGCAGGAGCATCGGTTTTGTCCCGACGATGGGTGCATTGCATGAAGGGCATATGAGTCTTGTCCGAAGTTCAATAAATGACAATGACATCACGATTGTGAGTATTTTTATCAACCCTACCCAGTTTGGACCGAATGAGGACTTTAACAGATATCCGAAAGACCATAAAGGTGATATGAAAAAAATTTCAGCTCTGAATGTTGAGGCTGTCTTTCTTCCTGGCGTTGCTGAGATATACCCGAAAGGCTTCTCTACGTTCCTGTATGTAGGAGGTATCGGCGGTGTGCTCTGCGGTGCTTCACGGCCTGACCATTTTAACGGTGTGGCAACAGTAGTCGCAAAACTTTTTAATGCGGTGATGCCTGAAAGGGCCTACTTCGGTCAAAAGGACTTTCAGCAGACAGTGGTGATCAGGAAGCTGGTGAAGGAGATGAATTTTGATACTGACATCATTGTCTGTCCCATAGTCCGAGAACCGGACGGGCTTGCAATGAGTTCAAGGAACGCATATCTGAATGAAGAAGAAAGAATGTCAGCTGTCATATTAAATAAGGCGTTACACTATGGCAGGGAGCTTATGCTGTCCGGCAGGGAAAAGCAGACATCTTCCATCAGAGCAAAAATGGATGCCCTGATAAAGTCAGCCCCGCTGGTAACGATAGAGTATATTGAAATTGTCGGGCCTCAATATCTTGAGAAGATGAAGGATGTAACATTTCCGGCAGTTATATGCCTGGCAATAAAAATTGGAAATACAAGACTGATTGATAATATAATAGTCAGGAGCGACGAGCAATCAGCGGTCAGCTTTCAGCAACGTGAAAAAATGTAACTCTCCGGCTTTTCAAGCCCGCGTATGTATAAAGATTACAGCTTTTGAGGGTCTTCTTCTTTGGAAAACATGCCTGTGAATAATGATAAAGAAAACAGAACGTCTGTTCCTTTAAAAGACCGGAAAGATGAAATTCTTCCGCTGGCAGTGCAGTATGTGAAGCTGGCAGAGGACCAGCTCGGCATCAAAGCCAAGAAGTTGTCGAAGGAATCCCGGGACTATATAATTGACCATGACTGGCCGGAAAATGAGACGGAACTTGAGGCTGCTGTCAGGAGGGCATGTATTTTATCGGACGGGGACAAGCTTGAATTAGAGGATTTTGACCTGAAGCACAGAAAGGCCTGGTCTATCGGTAAGTTTATTGAATCAAGACTTAAAGGCTTTATGAAGAACATCAAGCGCTTTGAATCATTCAACCTGTATGATATGGTCATCCCTGAGGTTGAGAAGGCCCTCATTGTTATGGTGCTGGAAGAAACAAAAGGGAATCAGATAAGGGCGGCAGGTCTTCTCGGCATAAACCGGAACACATTGCGCAGTAAAATGAGGAAACTTGGCATAAAGGCAAAGGTAAAGTTATAACTGAAGTACCGGGTGACATGTGACAGTCACCATCACCGCTTGCTCCTGAAGGCCATGGCCACGAGAAAAATCGCCAGCGAGACTAACACGATAGTACCACCGCTTGCCAGGTCATAGAAATATGACAAAAAGAGACCGCTCACAACAGAAACAAGTGAAATCAGCACTGAGCACAAAAGGGCCTGCTTAAAACTTTTGCTGAATTGCATCGCAGTAATGACCGGGATAACCATGAGTGCGCCTATGAGCAGGATCCCGACTATCCTCATGGACAGGGCGATGGTGATTGCAGCCAGGATCATAAGGATCAGGTTAAACGCTCTGGCATTAATACCGCTTACCTGCGCCAGTTCTTCGTCAGATGAAACAAAAAACAGCTCCTTGTAAAAAACAGCAACCATCAGAATAACCAGGATCCCCAGTACGCCAACCAAATAGAGATCTCCGGAGGTAACCGTTGTAATGCTGCCGAAAAGAAAACTGAAGAGACCAACATTAAACCCCTTTGCAAGACTTATTATGACAACGGCGACTGCCATTCCGGCCCAGAGAAATATTGCCAGGGCAGATTCTCCGAACATCCTGTTGCTTTCCCGCAGCCGCTCAACCGCGATAGCGGTCAGGACTGATACAGCTACCGCTGAGATTACCGGATTGGTCTTTGTGAGCAGCCCGATAGCTACTCCCGCAAGCGAGACATGCGCAAGGGTGTCAGCAAGCCGGGAAAAGCGGCGGACAACCAGAAATGTCCCTATCAGCGGCGCGATTATACCGATTATCGTACCCGCTGCAAAAGCGCGGACCATAAAGCTGAATTGAAAAATTTCAAGCATAGTTTAGCTCCGAATTGTAAGGGCGTAGCATGCTGCGCCCCTACGCTGATTGCTATCCTCTCAATGATCATGAAAAATTGATGTTACCTTTCTTCCGTACACCTGCTCAAGGAATTCTTCTTTAATATAATCCTGTGGTGAGCCGTGGCAGATAAGTCTCCGGTTGAGGCACAGTACTTCAGATACTTCATGGGCGATGACAGCGACGTCATGGGATACAAACAGTATGGTGATTCCCAGGTCTTTATTGAGATGCTTTAAAAAAGAATAGAATTTGTCCTTGGAGGCGATGTCCACCCCGACCACCGGCTCATCGAGGATTAATATGGCCGGCTCTGCAGCGAGCGCACGCGCGATAAACACTCTCTGCCGCTCTCCTCCGGAGAGCTCACCAATGAGCCTCTTCCGGTACCTGGCTACATCGGCAACCTCCATCGCCTGCTCAAGTGCTGTGCGGTCTTCAGGGCCATATCGTTTCATAATCCCCTTCCTGGCCGCTCTTCCGGTACGGACGATCTCTTCAACTGATGCGGGAAAATAAAACTCTTCATGAGCGGCCCGCTGCGGAACATACCCCAGCAGATGCCGGTCTTTAAAGTCTTCCAGTTCCTGGCCTAAAATCCTTACAACACCTGTAGAGGGTTGAAGCAGGCCGAGCATTATCCTGATCAACGTTGTCTTGCCGCCGCCGTTCGGGCCTATGATTCCAAGATATTCCCCCCTGGGAACGGTGAAAGAAATGTGCTCAAGAATTGAGTGATCATTGTAGCGGTAATTAATGTTGTCCAGTTCAATGCAGATATCGTTGTCCATCAGTTACATCCCATGGCGATACGTAAATTGTACAGATTGTCTTTCATGACAGAAATGTATGTCCTGCCTCTGCTGATGTCATCCTCTGTCAATCCTCCCAGGGGATTGAGCACCAGAGTTGCTGCGCCTATCTCACGGGCTATGGTCTTTGCCAGCTTGGAACTCGCGAGGGGCTCAAAGAAAATATGGCGGATATCTTCTTTGAGAGCGAACTTTGTCAGTTCCACCATTTTTCTCGGTGACGGCTCCTCTTCCGGAGATATGCCGGTAATGGCATGGATGCTCAGGTTATAGCGTCTGCCAAGGTAATTGAAAGCATTGTGCGTGACAATAATTTTCCGAGTTCTGCATGATTTCAGCCCTTCCTCGAACTGTGCGTGAAGTTTATTCAGTTTCATACTATATGCGGTACTGTTACGACGGTATTGTTCCTGATTCAGGGGATCGATCCTGATCAACGCGTCCCGAATCGCCCCCACTTCAGCAGCGGCAATCAGGGGATCGAGCCATATGTGAGGGTCTGTCTCCCCCTCTGTGTGATCATCGTGACCATGGTCTGATGCTTTGCCGGCTATCTCCCATTGGGAAAAGAGCGCTGCCATTTCCATGACAGCAGTCCCATTTTTTACGAGGTCTTCCCGCAGCCGTTCAGCCCAGGGGTCCAGTCCTGCGCCATTGAAAAGAAAGAAGGATGATTCGTATATTTTTTTTATATCGCCGGGAGGGGGTTCATATTCATGCGGTTCAGATCCCGGAGGCATTATAGTTGCGACCTCGGCCTGATCACCTGCCACCTGGCCCGCGAAATGGGCCAGAGGATAAAAACTGGCCGCCATCTTTAACTTTGCTGATGCCGTACCTATGTCCAGAGCAAGGATACAGCAGAGAGCAAGAACCAGTATTGCTGCAGCCTTTCCTGTAGTCATTAAGCACTTACCTCCTGGCATTTTGCACAGAAACCCTGAAATTCGATCGCTTCCCTGGCTCGAGTGAGGCGGCATCCCTTTGACCTTAATTTATCTAATATTATTCTGGCTTCAGGCATCCTCAATATTAATGCAACTCTGTTGCAAATGCAACAATGATCCAGATGTGAGGCTGGATTTGAAACCAGGAATGTAACGTAGTTGAACGCTTCGGCAGAGCACGGGATATGTAAAAGAGCAGTCAGGTGCCCGGACAGGTCTGTATTTGCCAAAGGGATGATAATTTCTGTATGATTTCATGTAAACAGATTATGAGCCGGAGAGGAAACAGATAAAAAAAAGGTAAGGTATCGGACATGAGAAAAAAAGAAGCGTTCCAGCGCTATAAAAAAATAAAATTTTTCTTTGCAGCTGACGCAGGGAAAGTCAGAGATAAGGAGATAGCTGTTGTTTCTCTCACGCAAAAAAATGACAGTGAGGTCATTACCCTGCCCACAGGTCAAAAATCCCTCTTAATCGGCGCCGGGAAAACAAGAAAAATAAACAGCCGCACTTTGATTATTCTCAGCCGGACTGTTATAAGTCTTGCAAAGCAGAACAATATTAAAAAACTTGCCCTCAATTTCATGGACTTTGCTTTCCCCCATTTAAAATTAAAGAGCAGTGCAATAGCAGAAATGCTGGCTGTTAATTTTGAAATGGCAAACTTCGAATTTGTCCAGTATAAAACATCTCCTGCAAAAGGATGGAACTTTGTCAGAGAGGTCACCATTATCTCAAAAGACAGCGCTGTGAAGAAGGCCGTCGGGAAAGGGCAGACCATAGGTGAAGAAGTCAATAATACGCGTGTACTGGCAAATTCCCCGGGAGGGGTTATGACGCCGAAGGTGCTGGCCCAAAAGGCAAAAGAGGCCGGCAGAAAGTACAATTTTAAGGTCAGGGTTTTAGGTTTGAAAGAGATACAGAAAATGAAGATGGGCGGTGTCCTTGCCGTAGCCGGCGGCTCCAGGGAAGAGCCGAAGTTTATCATCATTGAGTATATGTCCGGAGGAAAAGAAAAGCCTGTTGTCCTCGTTGGCAAGGGTGTTACTTTTGATTCCGGCGGCCTTAACTTAAAGCCCGGCGAGAGCATGCAGGGGATGCATACAGACATGAGCGGCGGAGCCGCTGTTATATCCGCACTCACCTTAGCGGCCAGGTTAAAACTGAAAAAAAATATTGTCGGTCTGGTGCCGGCTGTTGAAAACATGCCTTCAGGCTCAAGCTACCGCCCCGGTGACATCGTGGAGACCATGTCCGGGAAAACGATTGAAGTATTGAATACTGACGCGGAAGGAAGGGTTATTTTGTCCGATGCCCTGACCTACGCAGTCAGATACAACCCGAAACTGGTGGTGGATATCGCAACACTGACAGGCGCGGCAATGATCGCTCTTGGCCAGAGAGCCTCCGCGGTATTTACAAAAGATCTCAAGCTGGAGAATCTCATTCGTGAACTGGGAGAACAGAGCGGAGATTATGTCTGGCCTCTCCCCCTCTGGGATGAGTATGAAGAGGATATCAAGGGGACATTCGGTGACATTACTAATACCGGGAGAAACAGGTATGGAGGAGCGATTACAGCGGCAATCTTTCTGTATCAGTTTGCGAAAGAATATCCCTGGGTTCATATTGATATCGCTCCGAGGACCACAGCGGTTGAGGGTGAGCTCCTGGCTAAAGGCGCATGCGGAGCCCCGGTACGACTTTTGATTAAACTTCTGGAACAGGCATAATGCTGTCTCAAGGTATGGGTTCAGCGTTTTGCTCCAATTTATTAAATAAGGTAGAATAGCAAAGGATCTAATATGAGTTTTAAATATATAAAAGTGATGCCGCTTGTCGACGATATACTGAAATCAATCCCCCTTTCAAAAGAGCTTAAGGAAGTAAAGAAGAAGAGGGATGAGGATATTATCGCTGTCTTCAAGGGTGAGAGCGATAAGTTCATTGTGATTGCCGGTCCCTGCTCCGCGGACAATGAAGACGCGGTCTGTGAATACGTATCCAAGCTTGCGAGTTTGCAGGATGAGGTCAAGGAAAAAATTATAATCATTCCGCGGTTGTACACGAACAAACCGCGGACAACCGGAAAGGGTTATATGGGTATGGCCCATCAGCCAAAGCCCTCGGAAGCGCCGAACATGGTGAAGGGTCTGAAGGCGATTCGCAAGATGCATATAAGGGCGATGCAGGAGTCCCACCTCACAGCTGCCGATGAGATGCTCTACCCCGGCAACTACCCATACCTTGAAGACATCCTCAGCTATGTCGCGGTAGGGGCCCGTTCTGTGGAAAACCAGCTTCACCGGCTCACCATCAGCGGACTTGATGTGCCTGCGGGCATGAAAAATCCCACAGGGGGCGACATTGAGGTGATGCTGAATTCTGTTCAGGCTGCCCAGATGCCTCACTCCTTTGTTTATAACGCATGGGAGGTGAAGACCACGGGGAATCCCCTTACGCACGCTATTCTTCGCGGTGCGGTGAACCCCTATGGTACGAACATCCCGAACTATCATTACGAGGACCTGATCCGCCTTTCAGATGCGTACAAAAAGAGGGAGCTCGAGTACCCCGGCATAATTGTTGACACGAATCATGCCAATTCGAGCAAGAAGTTCGGGATGCAGCCGAGGATAGCAAAGGAGGTCATGAGAAGCCGGAACGAGTCCAAGAGGCTCAGGAAAAAAGTGAAGGGTCTTATGATCGAAAGCTATCTGGTTGAAGGGGCGCAGAAGATATCCGAGAATGTCTTCGGAAAATCGATCACTGACCCCTGCCTTGGGTGGGATGCGACGGAACGTCTTGTAAGGGACCTCGTTGAGCTGGTCTAATTTGCCGGGATCAGCTTGATCTCGTAAACCTTTGGCCACAATTTCCCCGTAACAAAAATCCGTCCTGTTTGTTCATCATGGGCAATCCCATTAAGGGGCTTCTTTGCAATGCTTCCGCCTGAGATGTGGGTGAGTTTATCAAGGTTGATCCATGATCTGACCTGTCCTGATTTCGGGTCAATGATTGCGATACGGTTTGTCTCCCAGACATTCGCGTAAATGCTGCCATTGATATACTCCAGTTCATTGAGCTTGGTGACAGGTTTATTCTGATCATATACGGTGACCTGTCCTGTTTTTTGAAATGTGACGGGGGAAAGGAAGTGTAAGCGTGCGGTGCCATCGCTCATTATTAATCTTTTTCCATCATAGGTAATGCCCCAGCCCTCGGTTTCATAATCGAATTGATCAACCAGTTGCAAGCTGTCTTTGCTGTATACAAAGCCCTTGCCGGCCCGCCATGTCAGTTGAACTATTTTGTTCTCCCAGAACGTAATGCCCTCTCCAAATATTTTCGGAGAAAGCTTGATGCTCATTACTGTTTTGCCTGTCTTTAAATCAATCTTTCGCAGGGTGGACTGTCCGTAGAGGCCTGTTCCTTCATACAGGTAGCCTTCCCTGAAAAACAGTCCCTGCGTATATGCGCGGCTGTCATGGGGATAGATGGCAACTACTTTATATGATTGCACAGGAGTTGCAGCTGCATAGTGAGAGGTGGCGGTGTTTTGCGATAGTTCAGGCAGTGGTTTATTGCTGGCCGGGGTACTCTCAAGAGCTCCTGAAAGGGCAGCGCATAATAAAATAATGCAGAGGACAACGGGAGAGCTTATTATAGGTTTGTGTTGGATCATCATGAACACCACCCTTATTTTACCATTAAACCTTTATATAGAGCATTGGCAGGCCCAGTCTCTGTCTCCTGTTTTCACCGCTGAAGAGGGCTGTTTTCCTCTCCGGGATATCCTGCCGTTTGCCTTCATGCTGAACCTGCAGTTTTGTGGGAAGGCTTGAGGCGTGCTGAACAGTGTGTTTGCCGAAGCGTGATGAAAGCTTGTCAATAGAGTCGTAAACTTTTGCCATTTTTTCTATTTTTGTGGTGTCATCAAAGAGGGTAAACTGCACCCTGCTCTCAGGCATCAGGCCTGAAAGGACAACACCTGTCAGTCTGTAGGGGATTCCCTGCTGGTAAATCTGCCTGAACCCTTCCCTTGCTGCTTCAAACAGTTCAGAGGGATAGGCAGTGGGGCGGTTCAGTTTCAGCTCTATGCCGATGTCCCTGAAATCTTTTTTTCTCAGAAAGAGAATGAGACGTTTAGCTGCCAGATTATGGCGTCGTGCCTTTATGCATGCGTTTTCCAGGTTTTTCGAAAGCTGTGCAAAGACAAATGACTCATCAGTTGACGGAGGGGTAAATGTCTTTGTCTTGCTTATTGACTGGTAGCTGCTCTTTGATTCGGTCACAACAGGGTACACACTCATTCCATTGAGTTCACACCAGATCTCTTGGAAGGGTTTGGAAAGGTGTCTCTGGATAAACTCCTCGTCCTTTCCCGCGAGCTCGAGGGCTGTTCGTATTCCGAGCTTATTGAGAAAGGCTGATGTGTTCGGCCCGATTCCCCAGAGTTTTTCTACCGGGAGTTTATCCAGGTACAGGTGAATCTCTTTTCCGGGGATAATGGTCAGGCCATGGGGCTTATCGTGCTTTGAACCTATCTTGGCGAGGACCTTTGAAAGGCTCACGCCGATAGAGACGGTAATCCCCAGTTCCTTCTCTACAGTTTCCTGTATCTGCGAGGCAAGTTCTCCGTAAGAGCAGTGGAAGCTCCTTCTCAGTCCGGTCAGATCAACAAAGGCTTCATCTATTGAATACTCTTCCAGATCAGGTGAGAAGCGCCTGAGTATCTCAAACATTCTCACAGAAAAGAGGCTGTAGGTTTCATAATCAGAGGGCACGATAATCGCCTCGGGGCATACCTTCTTCACATCAAAATACCCCATCCCTCTCTTTACCCCGCGGGCCTTTGCCTCGTAGCTGGCAGCAGCAACAATCCCCCGCTCCTTGCCTGTGATAACAGGCTTCCCCCGCAGCTCCGGATGAATCGCCTGTTCACAGGATGCAAAAAATGCGTCTGCATCCATATGAAGTATGGCCTGAGGCCAGGAGCGTATTGTTAGTGGCTGATTTCTCAATGCAGATAGCTCACTTTAGATAAATAGTATTGAAAACACGGAGGCACGGAGACACAGAGAAAAGCTAAAGTTAAAACACAAAAGCTATAAAACAAGTCTTTTAATTCCGTTTTTCAATACATTTGTATAAAAGTTAATAATTAGTCCTACCTTGATATGAGCGAGTCTCAAATAGGTTAATGTTTGCGCCTCATGGACAGAGGTTATTTTATTCACACATTTGAGTTCTACTATTACAGTGTTCTTCACTACTATGTCCATACGGTAACCGCAATCAAGCTTGACACCTTTATATTCCAGGGGCAGAGGTTTTTGCCTTTCAAAAGGAATATTCTGTGTATATAATTCATGACAAAAACATTCTTCATATCCAGACTCTAAGAGCCCCGGACCGAGATTGCGATGAACTTCAATTGCAGAAGCAATAATCCTGTCTGTTAGTTCTTTATAAAAAATTTCTTTCTCCGTGCCTCTGTGTCTCTGTGTTTTATTCATCATTTTCACTTATACTTCCTCACCACCGCTGTTACCACCCCTGAGATTTTGAGTTCATTTTTGGGTTTAATCGGTTTATATTTCGGGTTTGCAGGCATAAGGGTTATTTTGTCGCCTCTCTTTCTCAAATACTTCATGGTCCACTCACCATCAACTTCAGCGATAACAATATCACCGCTTCTGGGGGTCTGCCCTTTATTCACTATCACCATATCTCCCGGGAGTATTCCCGCTCCAGACATGGAGTCTCCGGAGACTTTAAGCATAAACGTCGCCTCATGGTTCTGTATGAGCATTTCATCAAGGGAGCGTGTATCTGCAAGCTCTTCCTCTGCCGGACTCGGGAACCCCGCCTCTACCGTTCCCAGGATCCTGACCGGGAATTTTATGGACCCCGGTGTAAGCCTGCCTTTTTCATCCCGCGCCAGGACCTTCAGCTCCTCCAGTCTTATGACCAGCTTGGAAACAGCGTTTTTCGACTTTAATCCAATAAGTTCCCCGATTTCAGAAAAGCTTGGCATCCTGCCTTTCTGATAATAGAAATGAGATATTTCCTGTATTCGGGACTTTAGCTTCTCTTCCCGGAGCTCCTGTTTCATATTTCCATTATAGGTGAACGATCGTTTACTGTCAAGGGGAAGGGAAAGAAACATGCGGACTGCTTAACGTAGGGGCAATTCATGAATTGCCCCTACACAGAAAAATTTTAAAACACTATGCTGTTTCAACCCTCACTACATCGGCGGAAGCTGCACTGGTAACCGAAAGATTCGTAAGGCTGCTTATCCCGCTGTGAGGGAAATGTGCCGGCACAAAAACAGTTCCCTCAGGAATTGCATCAGAGACAGCGGCTTTAAGATAGACAGCTCCCAGCTTCGAAGTTACCTTGACGTGGCCGTGATCTGAAATGCTGAACCGTTCAGCATCTTCCTCGCTTATCTCAAGGAGTGCCTCGGAGGAAACAAGGTCAAGCGATTTCGACCTTGTAGACATGCTTCCGGCGTGCTGCAGTATATCTCTTATAACCATGTTTAAAGGGTACTGTTCATCCGTTTTTTCGCCGGCCTTGTAATCAACAGGGTGAAATCTTCGCGTTGCGGGCATTTCATCGCTATAGTTGTCCCGCAGTGAGTTTATTTCCCGGGCTATGTCTTTCCTGTCTTTTACGCCCATGTCCTTTCCCATGGTCTTTGCCAGGTTTGTCAGAATCTGCCAGTCAGGAAGGGCCTGCCCCGGAGGGTCAACTACCCTTGCTACCCTTTGGGTGAGTCCTTCCGCATTCGTATAGGCTCCGTCTTTTTCCGCCCAGCCGGATGCAGGCAGTATAACGTGAGCATATTTTGCTGTTTCTGTTAACGCTATATCCTGTACAACCAGCAGGAATAGTGACTTCAATGTAGTAATAACCGCTGATTTATTGGGAAAGCCCACAAGGGGGTCAGCTCCCATAATGTAAAGAGCCTTGAGGGAGTAGGGTTCGTAAAGCATCTCATGCACGTTTTTCCCGGAAGTCCAGTATTTATGATGGAGCGGTCCCGCGTCCGGCCTTACTCCCATTTCGTACAGGCCAAATGTGTTGGAGTATTCTGCAGGAATCTGAAGGGCATCAGGGCTCTCGCCGAGAAGGTGAATCAGATTTGCTGCGGCCAGAACAGTATCCAGCCCCTTTATATTTTCAGAAATACCGAGAGAAAGGGTGATCATTCTCGTTTTGGCATTCACTAACGCCTCGGTAGCGGCAATGAGCTCTTCACTGGTAACACCCGTCAGTTCAGAAACTCTTTCAGGAGTATACTCTTTCAGTTTTTCCTCAAGAGCTGAAAACCCCTTAATGTCCGGGATATTTTTATTGCTGACAAGTCCTCTGTCCATCATGACCTTCATGATTCCGTTGAGAAGGGCGACACCTGTTCCCTGTTTTATTTGTGCCCACTGCGTGCTGTGTCTTGTTAACTTGGTCTCTCTGCTGTCAGCAACGATGAGCTTTGACCCCTCCCTTGTCGCCTGCAGGATGTTCAGGCCGAAAACAGGATGTGTTATGCTGAGATCGGACTCGATAACGAGGATTGCCTCTTTGCCGAGAGGTGACTTCAGATCGATCCTGTGTCCGGTCAGACCAAAGGCCATGTTCCAGGCCCTTTCTGCAAGACCGTAACCGAAGGAGGCGGAGGAATCGATGTTTTCCGAACCGACTGTGTTTCGCATAAATTTCTGAAAAATATAATTCTCCTCATTTGTACATCTGGGCGAGCCTATAGCTCCTATGGATGATGGGCCATAGGCATTTATGATGCTTTTCATTCTGTCGTTTATAGAATTCAGGGCTTCATCCCATGAAACTCTTACATGCTCTCCCCCTTTGTTTATTATGGGGGAACTGAGGCGGTTATCACTGTATATATAGTCAAATCCGAACCTTCCTCTTCCGCACAGGTTCCCCTGGTTTACTCCCTTGTCCGGGCTGCCCTTTGCCCTCAGGATTTTCCCATCTTTTGTTCCCAGGGTGAGGGTGCAGCCGCAGCCGCAGAATGAGCATACGGTGTCCTTTTCCTCCAGTGACCATGGCCGTGCCTCGAATTTATGGGACTTGTTTAAAATGGCGCCCGTAGGGCACACATCAATGCACTGTCCGCAGTAATCACACTCCAGAACTTCGCCAAATGCCGGCTGCACAACGGTCGGGAACCCCCTCCCGATAAATCCGAGGGCTCCTTTCCCCTGGTGTTCTGCGCAGATACGCACACATTTGCCGCAGAGTATGCACCTGCTGGAATTCAGTTCTACAAGGGGGCCTTTCGTATCAGGCCGTTCGTGGTTCCGTGCTCTTGCGAAACGCGTACGCGGGCTTCCGTACTCATAGGCCAGGTCCTGGACAGCGCATTCTCCTGCCTTGTCGCATACAGGACAGTCAAGAGGATGATGGACCAGCAGGAGCTCCAGTACTGTCTGGCGTATCTTTCTGACCTTCGGAGTTTCTGTCCAGACGGTAAGGCCCTCGGCTGCAAATGTTGCACACGATGCTTCAGGCTTCCTCCATCCCTCTATCTCTACGACACATAACCTGCAACCGCCATGAGGCGCTAATCTCTTGTCATGGCAGAGATTGGGAATTTTTATGCCGTTATCCAGTGCCGCCTCCAGGATGGTATTTCCTTTTTTTGTAGTGACGGTTTGACCGTTAATTGTAAGTTCTACCATCTGATACCTCCACTCTTAACTGTGTTAGTTTCCATGTGAAGCATTTTAGCGAGAAATGTGGTTATATGTTTTAATGTCATATTTTCTCTTCTTGCATTATTCATGCGTTGAACATAATGGACTTTTGTCCTTTTTCCTTTATTGCTTCTGCCAGAAAGTTTAATTCAGCATCGCTTGCGTTGCGGGCAGAAGCGGGAAGGATCTGTATTGCATTGAATTTGCATGAATCCCAGCACGTTCTGCAATGCACACACCGGTCCTGCACAATCTGGTGAGGTTTTTTCTTCTCCCCGGCAACGGCGTTTGAAGGACATGCCCTGAGACAGGCGCCACATCCCTTACAAAGGTTTTCATCTATATGAAATGTGCAAAGGTCGCTGCATACGCCGGTTGGGCACCACTTGTTATGTATATGCATTTCATACTCATGCCTGAAATGCTTTATCGTTGAGAGTACAGGTGTCGGCGCTGACTGGCCGAGTCCGCATAAGGAAGCATCGATAATGTCCTGTGAAAGGTCTTCAAGTATCTCGATATCGCCTGCTTTTCCCTTTCCGTCGCATATATCGCTGAGCAGATCGTACATTATTTTTGTCCCAATCCTGCAGGGGGTGCATTTCCCGCACGATTCATCAGCAGTAAATTCGAGAAAGAACCTGGCAGTATTTACCATGCAGGTGCTGTCGTCCATGACCACCATGCCGCCGGAGCCTATAATGGCGCCACTCTCCTTGATATCTTCATAGGAAACGCGAACATCGAGAAATGCCTCGGGGATGCACCCACCCGAAGGCCCGCCGAGTTGAACTGCCTTGAACTTCCTTCCCTTCTGCTTTATCCCGCCGCCGATGTCATAGATAATTTTCCTGAGCGGTGTATCCATCGGGACTTCAACTAATCCTACGTTATGAATAGCTCCTGTCAGCGCAAAGACTTTTGTCCCTTTGCTTTTTTCAGTCCCATGCTTACTGTACCACTCTGCTCCGTTCAGAATAATCTGAGGGATGTTGGCAAGGGTCTCAACATTGTTCAGAATGGTCGGCTTGTCCCACAATCCTTTAACAGCAGAACGCCAGAGTTTTGGCCTCGGCATGCCCCGTTTTCCCTCTATTGACCGCATCAGGGCTGTGGCTTCACCGCACACAAAGGCCCCTGCGCCCTGGTATATCTCGAGGTTAAAATCAAACCCCTTGTCAAGAATGTTGGTTCCGAGCAGTCCGGCTTCATAGCACTGGTCTATAGCGGTTTGCAGGCGCTGAACAGCAAGGGGATATTCTGCGCGAACATATATATATCCCTGGTGCGACTTCGTGGCCAGACCGCAGATAATCATGCCTTCAATAATAGCGTGCGGGTCTGATTCCATAATTGCCCTGTCCATAAATGCTCCCGGGTCACCCTCATCACCATTGCAGATGACAAATTTCTGATCTGAATCGATCTTGAGGCCAAGCTCCCATTTTTTCCCCGTAGGAAAGCCTGCACCGCCTCTCCCCCTTAATCCTGAGTCCGATACCTCTTTTATTATTTCTTCGGGACTCATCATGGTAAGGGTTTTTGCAAGTGCCTGGTAGCCGTCTTTTGCTATATAGTCTTCGATTTTTTCCGGATTGATAAGCCCCTTGTTCCTCAACACCAGCAGGACCTGGTGTTTAAAGAAGGGAATATCATTTATATGTGGGATGACAGTCTTTTTCACCGGGTCTCTGTACATCAGTTTTTCGTAGGGCCTGCCTTTCAGGAAATGTTCTTCAACAAGTTCGGGAATGTCTTCTGCCCTGAGTTTCTGATAAAATATTGCTTCTGGATAGACAGCCATAACAGGCCCCTCCGCGCAGTACCCGTTGCAGCC
This sequence comes from Thermodesulfovibrionia bacterium, assembly GCA_947259645.1. GTDB lineage: Bacteria > Nitrospirota > Thermodesulfovibrionia > UBA6902 > UBA6902 > Glo-13. Next base: position 59,617 of record CAMYND010000005.1, read on the forward strand.
TGTCTGTACGATCTCCATTTCATTATCAAGCCCCCTCTTTTTCAGTTCCTGCGCAAGGACGGCCGAGACTGTAGGAGTTCCGCAGGATGCACAGCCGGTGCCTGAACAGAGCATCAGGCTTCCGCGAGCTTTTTCCATAGTTGAGTGAACCTTTTCCATTCTGATTCTCCTTCCCGCCGCTCTGAACATTCAGTGCCGTTTTTTCATGGCTGATTGCTCACAGGGCATTCCGCTTCTTTATAATGAGTTAATTCAGCCGGCGGCCGGGGCCGCCGGTATGTTTACAGAGAGTCTGTTTTTTTCTGATTTCCAGCATTAAGACTCCAGATGTCTCGATTTGATAAAACCGCTGACCTCATGAAATGCTTTCGTCCCTGTCATCCATTTCACGCTGTTCCATGCTCTTTCACATCCGCTTACATGGTGTGAAGTATGCTCAATCTCCGGTTCTGATCTGAAGCAGGAGTAAAAGGAAACAATGCTTCGTATTTCAGCGGGATGCATGTTCAGCCCGCAGGCGACACGTTTCTGTATCTCCGGCGGGATATAGCCGAATATCTCCTGGGTATGCATCAGTACCCGTATTGCACGGCTGGACATCTTCCCGTAGTGATTAATCACTTCATCCAGCTCTGCAAACATCTCTTCCTGGAACTTTTCTTCCTGGTCACTCTTTAAGGCATTCCTCCCGATCCATGCTATTGCCTTGCCGGTGGCGTCTGTTAACATCTTCGGCTTGAGCGGTTTGCTCAGGTGGCTGACTACGCCGAGCTTCCTGGTCTCTTTAATTGTTTTCTTTAATGGATTCCCTGTCATCGCCACAATAGCAATACCCGGCCGGTACTGCCTCATCCACTGAATGAGAGTAATGCCGTCTATCCCTCGCAGTGAAAATTCAGTGAAAACAAGGTCAAACATGTAATTCCTGATTTTGTGTATCGCCTCTTTTCCACTGAACACGCCTTCTACAAAATGGCCTTCCTGCTCCAGGGTTTTCCATGCGCTTTTAATAATTGCCGCGTCGTTGTCTACGACCAATATGTTGATGTGATCTTTCATTGTGTCCCTCCTTTCTGGTTATAAATGTTCATTCCTTCAGTCTCTTTATAATTCCTGAGGGTTACCTTCTTAATTGCATTGTGGGATATATGCCGGGCCGTGTAAATCGATAGGAAATTGAAGGTTTTTTGGTATAAATTTCTTATGATTGATTAGGTGTTTTTGTACTAAAGGGGATTTTGAAATGAGGTTTGGAGAGATTGCTGATGCTTGATTAGGTGTTTTTGCCTATGCGGGACATTGCAGGGGCATCCACAGTAGTGTGCCCCTGGAGTGCTGACATGATTTCAGGTATGTCATTAATAAATAGATTTAACGGCATGCATGAGGACATCATGTGTGCCCTTTAACTGCAGCTTGATTTTTATGTGCTCTATATAGGTTTCAATGGTCTTGACACTGAGGTTGAGCTGCTCTGCTATTTTGTGTTTTTTTAGTCCCTGACCGATCAGTTGATACACTTCCAGTTCCCGGTTACTGAGGGGTTTTGTGGACGAATCGAAGGTTTCAAACTTGTTATTAACGAATTTATTGAGAAGGGTTACATTTAATCTGTCGCTCACGTATATCTCTCCACTGAGAACTTTTCTTATTGCTGCCAGCAGCTCTTTTGATGATTCCTGCTTCATGATATAGCCCTTTGCCCCTGATCTGAGGCATCGCTCTGCATATTCAGACTCATCATGCATGGAAAGAACCAGAATCATCAAAGCGGGATGAGAATACATCAGATTTTCGGTAAGCCTGATGCCGCTGCCGTCTCCAAGGCTGATATCGACTATTGCAATATCAGGTTTCGCATCTTCAATCGCCTGAGAAGCAGTGGAAACATTGTCCGCCTCTCCGCATACGACAAGGTCTTCTTCACTATTAATGAGATGTGCCAGTCCTTCCCGTACAATACAATGGTCTTCAACGATAAAAACTCTGTTCTTTTTAGTTTTGGTTCCGCTTTTTGAAGCCTTCATGATCTATCCTCCGAAAAACCCGGTCCAGGTTGCCCTTCTTTACTAGTTTAGGTCAAACAGGTTGCCCTGTAAATCAACAATTTGCTAACGGTTTTATCTAAAGAAATTTCTTAGCTTTGACTAGGTGTTTTTCCCTATAGCGCGGACTGTGCGGGTTTACATGGCAATTTTCTCCTTTGTTTTACGTGTTGTGCAGCGGAGTATGAATTTCATTAATATTCCTGGTTCCGCTGTCTTTCTCATCAGAAAAGACACATTCTACGATTGTCCCTGCGGTCTCATGGGGACGGATATCAATTGATGCATTTATCAGATCTGCCCGATATTTCATGATTTCAAGGCCCATACCGCTTGTCTGATTCAGCATGGAAAAACCCATGCCGTCATCTCTTACTGTTATGGTAATTATGTTTTCTTTCTTGCTGAGACGAATTTCGATCTTTTCGGGATGGGCATGACGGGCAGCATTCGTAATGGCCTCTTGGACAATGCGGTAGATGTGTATCAATGCAGCCTTATTATTTAACTGAACAAATCTGCTGCACTGCAGGTCACAGGGTATCCCAAAGAGTTTTTCCGAATTAGACGCAAGTTTTACTATAGCTGTGGCCAGACTGTACTCATCTTCCTCAAACAAAGGAGCAAGGCCCAGTGAAAGGGACTTGACCTGAGTTTTTGACATCTCTATAAGGTATGAAATTCTCGCCGCATCTTCAGCCTCGGGAATTGATTTTTTCCGCAGACTGTTTTCCAGTCCCTTGCTCTTGAAGGATATGCCGGTAAGCTGCTGTCCCAGGTTGTCATGAAGGTCATGTCCAATACGCCGCCGTTCATGCTCCTCAATTTCAAGAATCGTTTTCTCAAGATGTTTGCGTTTGACTATCTCTTTATTCAACTCATCCCGGGACGCTGTAGTAATTTTTAGTTTTTCTATCATAAGGTCAAATGTCCTGGAGAGTTTGCCAATTTCATCTTGTGCAACAGTACCGACCTTATGGTCCAGGTCGCCGCTTCCTATTATTTCGCTTCCTCTATGCAATTTATTAATTGGATCTGAAATTGCTCGTGATACAAAAAATGTATTTATTATCACTCCGAACAACGTCATAATTACAATGATTAGCATCCACTTTCTGAGTTTATAAATGGGGGAATAGGCTTCACTAAGGTCCTGCTTTGCTACAATTCCCCAGCCAGTAAGGGGAATATTCGTATAGGCGGCCAATGCCTTTTCCCCTCTGTAATCCCCCGTCTCGATGATTCCTGTTTTCCCAAGAGCTGCATCTACAGCCGGCTGTGACGTAATTTTCCGCATATGTGGTGTCTTTTCATACCACATCAAATCATTCAATGTTATGACATTTTTGTTCACCATAAATACCTCACCAGTCTTCCCGAATCCTGTCAGATTAAACACCACCTTACGCAGAGTTGCCTCAAGGTCAATGTTGGCAACGAGAATGCCGGTAATGTTGCTACTGTCAGCTGAGTTGAAAAGAGGCATGGACAGGGTCACGCCGGGCTTGTTTAACTTGTTGGAATAATTGGTATCTGAAATGGATACCCCTCCAGCCTGTAATTTCTCAGTGAGATGAATGTCTGTAGAACTGTTTTGACCTTCACTTCTTTTATCTGTGGAGACGATGATGGTTTTAGTAGATAAGCTGACAATATGGATTTCATGGACGTCATCATATTTTTCAAGATATTTATTGAGAATGTCCCGGACATTTGAAACGGTTGTTGTACCTGCCGGGCTGCGGCCTAATTTGTTAAGGGATATTTTATCCAGCATACCGATCTCTTTACTGCCGGCGATGGTGCGGATATCCGTTATTCTTTCATCAAGCCAATGATTTACTTCAATTACCTTTTGATCCCTGACAGCCTCAATTTTATTAAACATTGACTGCTTTATGGAATTTACCATATGAATGTAAATTGCGATATTGACCATAATAAGAGGAAGCATAGCCATAATGAAAAACCAGAAGGTAAGGCGTGCTCTTATACTCTTAAATTGGAACCTTTTTCCCACAGGTGTCTCCTGTTAATTTCTCCCCTGCAGCTCCTTTGGTTCATCGAAAAGTATTTCAACAAAATTAGTTGCCTGCCAAAAAAAAATCAACCTAAAGTCCAATACTTCGGCATCCCGGCTTAGCTAAGACGACCAGCTTCTGTCCCCTTCACTGCAAAGGGCTTAGCTTTATTGAAATTTCAGTTCTATAATTAATATGTAACACCAAGTGCGTTAACTATCAATTAAAATTAGTTAATAATCATATAAATTATTGGCTGGAAGTTTTTTCATGAATTGATTGTGTGTGATAAGGGGTCAGCGACAGGGAAGGCAAGGCATTTACTTTGCCATGGCTTCAGCCCTGTTAATCATGCTTTCGTAGGTACTTTCAGGACCTGCCCTTTCTTGAGCATGTTCGGGTCTTTAATCTCGTTTGCTTTAATGATGGCTTTAACAGAAGAGTTATATAACTTAGCAATTTTCCACAAATTTTGGCCCATTTTTACACGATGAAGTTTTGTGATATCGATAGTGCTTCTTTTTTCCGCTGCAGCAATCAGGGCATATTCATCAGTGAGTTTGTCTTTCATACCTGCAGGGACTCTTAAGGGGTAGTGTTTTGGCAGAAATTTGTGTGATTTCAGCAGGGATTTATTTAATTCAGGGTTCAGCCTGGTTATAGCCTTTTTATCTAAAGAACAATACTTGAGAAGGGTCTTCATTTTGACGTAATCATTCAGAATAAACTCATCATATTCATCGGGAGACGCAAATGCTATGTCACCGTAATACTGCTTGTAGTTTTCTGTCACCTCGAGAGCAGCCAGGAATTCAGCATAAAAATTTCTGGATGAAAAACCGAAAGAGCGGCTCTTGTATTTCTTGATGATTGTCTCAATGTTCCTGCTTTTTGTCTTCAGTACCGCAGTTTTTATCCCATATGCTCCATGGTTATAGGCGGTGATAGCAAGAGGCCAGGACTCCAGTTGCCGGAAGTATGATGAAAGCAGTTTGGCAGCAGCTTCCGTTGATTTAAGGGGATCCTTTCTTTCGTCTACATACCGGTCAATCTTCAAATAATGTTTCCCTGTCGAAGGCGTGAGCTGCCAGATGCCGGCAGCGCCGACCCTCGAGTATGCATTTACATTAAAGGAAGACTCTATAAATGGTATGCGGGTTAATTCCACGGGGAGTTCATACTGAGCGAAAATACTTTCCATCTCTTTTACATAGCGGGGTGCGTTCACCAAAGCCCATTGAAAGCTGTCTCTCATGCCATGCTGGACCCTGAAGTTTCTAGTAGCCCTGGTAAAGCTGTAGTTTCCGGGAATCGCCTTGACCATGCGAAAAACCGCTTCTTCCTCTTCGCTCAATGCAGGCATGTTCTTCGGGTTGAGCTTGCTGAGTTTGCGCAAGATACGTTTATATTTATTAAATGCTGTACGAATTACTTTTCTCCGGGCCCTCTTGGAATGCCGTTGCTGTTTTGTCAGGTCTATTACTGTGTAAATGATACCCATATGCATACGATCATGAATAACCGCCTGTCCGGTCGTGTACTCAGTGAAGATCTTTTTCCAGAACTCTACCTGAGGTCTGAGCTCCTCTGGATAGTCAAAATGGGTCGGGTTTTCAGGGCGGGCAAAAAGCGGGTCAGGATCTGCGGGGGATTGCGATAACTGTGTATCTTTATCGCCGGGATTGCTGTCAGTGCCGGATAGCTGATCATTGCCCTGAACAGACAGGAAGAAAAGAGCCCCTGCAAGAAAAAAAAGAAAAAGCAGGAGATACCCGTTTCTTTTTGTTAAATAAATATTATTTACCATAATGATTTACGTTTCCTAAGCACTGCATCTCTGATGCTCATAAACGTCCGGCCCTTGTTCTAAGATATTCGCAATGCAGTTGAAATTCTGTAATGCGCATCACAGCTATCTTCAGAAGTACGTGCCTGTTAATCTCAGTTCCGTATTTTACCTCATTCAGTAAAATTCTTTCTGACACTGCTCAAAATCGGATGGAAAGGCCCGATATTACGTTTGACGGACTCTCTTTTTTGGCTGGTTGACAACCCTGCCTGGCTTGATACAACATATAAAGCTATCCTGATATTCAGGATATATTTAAAATTATCAACAAGATTTATTCTATAGTTTTAAGAGAAGAAAGTGAGGAACTATGTCATTTAAAAAGATAATTTTCGCGATTTTTTTCATTGTCCTGCTCTTTATGGCCGGTCTGTTTTTTGCTGTACCTCAGCTTGCAGCCCAGACCCGAGACATCCTGATCGGGATATATGCTGCAGCCGGTCTTGTGCTCTGGGGGATACTCTCCCTTACTGTTTACGGGTTGGGTAAAAGCGCAGTAAAGAAGGTCACCGGGCCGAAAGAGAAGAGAGCTGCTCCGGCAAAGAAAACAGCCCCGTTTGATGAGAATGCGGTGCAGGTGTTCTCAATTTTACAGAGACGAGGACGGCTTATCGATTTTCTTAAAGAAGATATAGGTGTCTACGAGGACAGCCAGATCGGCGCTGCTGTAAGAAATATTCATAAGGGGTGCAAAGAGGCTGTTGAAGAGTATGTGAAGATCGAGCCGGTCATGAGAGAAGCAGAGGGGGATGAGGTAACTGTTAAAGAGGGGTTTGATCCCTCAGGGATCCGTCTGACAGGAAATGTTAAGGGGAAACCGCCTTTTAAGGGTATTTTGAGACACTGCGGATGGCGTGTGTTAACCACAGATTTTCCACCCCTGCCGAAAAAACAGGACTTACGGGTACTGGAACCTGCGGAAGTGGAGATGGAATAAGTGGACCGCTTTCCATTCCACGAAAGCGGTAATGTCAAATAAAAAATCTCAACTATCAAATGAAATCCAAAAAATAAAATCTGAGTACTTTGCTATTCTCTTTTTTGACATTGATTTGATGGTTGGATTTAGAAATATGGAATTAATCAATAACCATTTAATCGTCATCCTAATAAAATTTAGAGAGGTTATGCGCATACATGAACAAGAGCCGTTACATTGTTGGAATAGACCTGGGGACGACAAACAGTGTTGTCTCATTTATTGATACAGAAGAGGAGACAGGAGGGGTTCCTCAAACTCACCTGCTGAACATTCCTCAGCTTACTGATGCTGGCGTTGTGGAAGGCCTGGAGCACTTACCGTCATTTTTATATATCCCCGGTGAGACTGAACTTCCGGAAAAGAGCCTTGACCTTCCCTGGTCGGACGATACCCCTTATGTTGTCGGGAAGTTTGCGAGAAAGAGAGGGGCTGAAGTACCGCTGAGACTCGTCTCGTCAGCAAAGTCGTGGCTCTGTTATCCTGATATAGATAAGACTTCAGCCATACTCCCCTGGAATGCTCCTGAAGACGTATCAAAGATATCACCGCTTGACGCATGTGCCCGCTATCTGAAGCATGTTCGGATGGCATGGAACCACACCATGGCAGGCGGTGAGTCCGGCTATTTTCTGGGGAACCAGGATGTATATGTAACGGTCCCTGCTTCATTTGATGCGGTAGCTCGGGAGTTGACAGTAAGGGCTGCTGACAAGGCAGGACTTCATGACATTACCCTCCTTGAAGAACCCCAGGCAGCATTTTATTCCTGGATCAATAAAAAAGATGAGACCTGGAGAGACCAGATTAAAATCGGGGATGTTATTCTGGTCTGCGATATCGGGGGCGGCACAACAGATTTCAGCATAATAGAGGTCAAGGATGAAGGCGGAGAGCTAACCCTAAATCGGGTCGCGGTAGGAGAGCATATCCTTCTCGGCGGTGACAACATGGATCTTACCTTGGCGTACTCACTCCGCAGGCACTTTACCGAGAGAAAGATAAATCTCGATACCCGGCAGATGCTGGGCCTTATTTACAGCTGCAGGGAAGCAAAGGAGACAATGTTAAATGACCCGGACATCCGATCCCGGCCCATCGTAATACTGGGCAGGGGGAGAAGTGTTGTCGGCGGCACCCTTGAAACAGAACTGAAACGGGATGATATAGAAGAGACCATTCTCAATGGATTCCTTCCTGAATGCAGCATTGATGAGATGCCCGTGGAAAAAAAGGCCGCTGGTTTCAGGGAGCTTGGACTCCAGTATGCAACAGATACCGCTGTTACCAGGTATCTCGCCAAATTTTTAAGGCAGAATGCGAACATGGATGAGGCTGATGGCGGGCATAAAACCGGCTTCATTCATCCGACAAAAATACTCTTTAACGGCGGAGTGACAAAAGCAGGTGCGATAGGCGGACGGCTTATTAATGTACTGAATAATTGGCTGGCCGCAGATGAAAGCTCCCCGGTAAGCATCCTTGAAGGTAGTGATCCTGATACAGCAGTCGCTACCGGAGCAGCGTACTACGGCTTTGCGAAGCGAGAGAAGGGGATCAGGATAAGGGCAGGTGCGGGCAGGTCCTATTATGTAGGGGTCGAGACATCTATGCCCGCTGTTCCGGGTATGCCAGCTCCGCTGAAAGCACTCTGTGTTGTGCCTTTTGGCATGGAAGAGGGGACTGACTTTAAACTTGCGGAACAGGAATTCGGCCTCATTGTCGGTGAGCATGCTGAGTTCAGGTTTCTCTCTTCCCTTGTCTGTAAAGACGATGCCCCCGGCTCGGTAATAGAAGAGTGGGATGAGGGGGAGATAGAGGAACTTGCCCCCCTGGAGACCACTCTTCAGGCCGCGGGCATGGAAACAGGAGCGCTCGTTCCGGTCAAGCTCCACAGTTACCTTAACGAGATCGGGGTCCTGGAGCTCTGGTGTGAGGCCTCGGACGGTTCAGGCCGGTGGAAACTTGAATTTAATGTGAGAGAGGAACATATTGATTGAAAGAACCAAGATACATTATCGGAATAGATCTGGGGACTACAAACTCAACGCTGTCCTATATAGATACCGAAAGTAAAAGCCCAAAGGAAATTCAGGTTTTTCAGATACCTCAACTGGTTGACGATGGGCTTCTGAATAATCTCAGCGCACTTCCTTCCTTCCTTTACCTCCCCGGAGAATATGAGCTGCCTCCGGAAACCGCAGAACTTCCCTGGAAGGGAGAGGGGAAAGGGATTGTGGGAGAACTGGCACGAAAGCAGGGGGCGAAAGTGCCTGCGAATCTGGTTTCCTCTGCCAAGTCCTGGCTCTGCCACAACCGCGTCGACCGGAATGGTCTGATTCTCCCATGGGGCAGAGAGACCTCAGCAGAAAAAGTCTCTCCTGTAGACGCCTCGTCGAGCTATCTCAGGCACCTGAAGGAGTCATGGAATTTTAGCATGGCCGGAGGGAATGAAGACAGGTTTCTGGAACATCAGCAGATTATCATAACCATACCGGCATCATTCGATGAATCAGCCAGAGAGCTCACAGCTGAAGCCGCACAACGGGCAGGGATTGAAGACTTTACCATGCTTGAAGAGCCTCAGGCCGCATTTTACGCATGGATATCATCCCATCACGGAAGCTGGCAGGAGATGACAGGAAAAGGCAGGCTGGTCCTTGTGTTCGATGTTGGTGGCGGGACAACAGACTTTACCCTCATCTCAATCCATGACGAAAGTGAAAGGCCTTCTTTTCAGCGTGTTGCCGTTGGTGATCATATAATGCTTGGCGGAGACAATATGGACCTTACCCTTGCCAGAAAGATTGAACAGGACCTGATGGGTAGTTCAGGAAAGTTTGATTTCAATCAGTGGCTCTCTGCAACGCATCAGTGCCGCGCTGCAAAAGAGGAACTTCTCGGCGGCTTACAAAAAGAGAGTGTTGCCATATCTGTACTCGGGAAAGGCAGGAGCGTCATCGGCGGTGCCCGCAAATCTGAACTTACAGCAGCCCGGGTAAAAGAGACGATCATCAACGGATTTTTTAAAAATGTAGAGAAAGGCGAAGAACTTGAGAAAGGGAAGGCTGCCGGCCTCCAGGAACTTGGTCTGCCTTTTGAAGCTGATACAGCGATAATGAAGCATCTTGCTTCATTCCTGAAACGGCACGCTGTGAACAGGGAATTAGCCCAGGTGAGTGACAGTGGGAGCGGTACGGCCATTGTCCGGCCTGATATAGTTCTCTTTAACGGGGGTGTTTTTAAATCACCGGTTATACGGGAACAGGCAGTGTCCATAATCAGGGAGTGGTTTGCTGATGGAATGTGGTCATTGCGAATTCTTGAAAATAATCAGTTTGACCAGGCAGTCTCGATCGGGGCTGCCTACTACGGTCTCGTATTGCGAGGAGATGGTGAACGCATATCCGGAGGAATAGGCAAAGCCTATTATATAGGTGTGGAAAGATCCTGTGAACAGACAGATCCGGGATTGAGTAATCCTCTGACCCTTGTCTGTATTGTCCCTCGGGGAGTTGAGGAAGGCGAGGAAATTCATCTTTCCCAGCCCGAATTCCAGATCATGACAAACAGTCCTGTAAGCTTTACCCTGTATTCCTCAAGTTACAGGGCCGGGGACAGGACCGGGGATGTTATTACAGCTGAACAGGCAGAGTTCATTGAGCTCCCGCCGGTCAGGACAGTGCTGCACTATGGCAGAAAAACAGGCTCTATCAGGATTCCCGTGTCCCTCGGGGTACGGCTCAATGAGTTCGGTACTCTCGATGTATGGTGTGAATCAAAAGAAACAAACCATCGCTGGAAACTCGCTTTTCAGCTGCGGAAAGAGGTAGAGGGGGAGTTTGTAGCGTTGCAGGATAACGGGCTTGAGCATACCCTTGATGAATCCGCGATAGCCGGGGCAATTGCATTAATGGAAGGGGCCTTTAACAGCTCTCCCCGAACATCTGCCGAAGTGACACCTGAAAACCTGATTAAGAAAATGGAACAGCTGCTGGACCTGGACCGGAAATCCTGGCCGCTCTTTGCCATAAGGAAAATGTGGGATGCCCTGATCAGGCTCAAGGAGAGACGGAAAGCCTCAGCCATGCATGAGTCCCGTTGGCTGAATCTCACAGGGTTCCTGCTCCGCCCCGGATTTGGCTATGAACTTGATGATATGAGAATCAGGGAGCTCTGGAAAATATTTCTGGCAGATCTCCAGTTTGCCGGAAACGGCCAATGCAGGTCAGAATGGTGGATACTCTGGAGGCGTGTTGCCGGTGGATTTGAAAGATCCAAACAGGACATCCTGTATAGAAAAATAGCGCTCTGGCTGAAGCCGTCAAAGAAAAAACAGAAGAAACTGTCGCCAGCTGAAATAACAGAAATGTGGATGCTCGCTGCCAGCCTTGAAGACATCTCACCTGAAGACAAAGTGGCCATTGGCAGTGAACTGGTCAAGAAACTGAAAAAGTCTAAAGACAAATCTCTGGACCAGTATCGCTGGGCTCTCTCCAGGATCGGTGCCCGGCTCCCTTTTCATGGTTCAATTGAAAACATTGTTCCTGTCGGGACGGTAGAGAAGTGGATTGAAGCGTTACTCAATGAGCATTGGCCCAATCCCAAAAGCGCGGGCTACGCCCTTACCCAGCTTTCACGGAAAACAGGAGACAGGACCAGGGACATTAATGAAGACTTGCGTTCCCAGGCAGTGAATCGACTCTCTGAATACAGCTGGTCAGGCCACTATATTAAACAGGTACAGGAAGTCATTGCGCTGGAAAAGGAAGAGGAAAAAGATATTTTCGGAGAGTCCCTCCCCGCAGGACTTTTCATTGAAAACTGAGAGAATATCGAGAACCTCCAATTCTGTCATATATCAGTCAGTTCCGCGTCAAAGTTCTGTGCATTCTTCGAGAAACCGATCAGGAAATCTTGAATTTTCAGACAGTTAATAGATGGCATTCTTATTGCATTACTGATTGTTACCATATAATTGCAGCATCCACTCACGGGGCGAAAGGTTTCGCCCCAGCTTTTTTTTTACCGCTCATAAAAGATTCAGATCTTACGTTGTCTGAACCGATCTTGCCAATCATTTCCTCTGGTCAGAACCGCCTTTCTTTCTTCCGGGAGCAGCACATGGTATATAATGTGTTATAGAAGAATCAAATTATTCCAGAGGAAAGAGTATGAGTACACTGCGAAGAATAAAAAAAGTATTAAAAAGTAAAGCAACAGTTGAGGGTGCCGGAGTGCATTTGAAGCGGGCCTTTGGTTACGACCAGGTCCCTGAACTGGACCCTTTTCTGCTTCTCGATGATTTCCACTCTGACAATCCTGATGAATACAGCATGGGCTTTCCCTGGCACCCCCACCGGGGCATAGAGACGATAACGTACATGCTGGCCGGGGAGGTTGAGCATGGCGACAGCATGAAAAACAGCGGGATGATTCATTCCGGAGATGTTCAATGGATGACCGCAGGCAGCGGAATTATTCATCAGGAAATGCCGAAGGGCGGACAGGGCGGTCTTATGTGGGGCATGCAGCTCTGGGCTAATCTTCCTGCTGCGCACAAAATGATGCCCCCGAGATACCGTGATGTTCAGGCGCGGGACATACCGGAGATTACCCTTGAAAACGGGACCAGGATTAAAATAATATGCGGCAACGTAGGTGGCAGTCAGGGGCCTGTGCAGGATATTGTTATTGACCCTGAATATCTGGATATTACGGTCCAGCCAGATTCCGAATTCAGGCATGCCGTTCATAAAGGCTATACAGTTTTTGCCTATCTGCTGGAAGGAAGTGGGTACTTTGAACAGGGCCGCGACTCATATGCATATGAAAAGGAAGGGGCCAATTATTTTGATTTCGAGCGGGAGTGTCTGATACAGAATGAAAGTCTTGTTCTGTTTGATGATGGGGATGAAGTTTGTGTAGCAACTGAGAACATGCCGGTACGGTTTCTTTTAATATCAGGTAAACCGATCGGCGAGCCCGTGGCATGGCATGGGCCGATTGTTATGAACACGCAGGATGAACTGAAGGTTGCCTTTGAGGAATACAGGGACGGACGGTTTATTAAGAATCAGAATCCATAAGGAATGAGAATAGCCGCGAATTAACAGACGCTTAAAGAAAGGGTGGAGATGGATGATAAGATAAAACAGCTGCTTTTTAAGATGAATGATAAACAGGGGGTGTTTTATTTATTGAGTGATCAGGAACTGGATTTGATTCATCTCTACTTTGAAGTAGCCCACTGCAGTGCTGGGACATCATTGTTTACTGAGGGTGACCCCGGCGGATATATCTCTTTTATACTATCGGGTAAACTGGAAGTAAAAAAGGAAACAGAGTTTAAAGGCAAACAGGTCGTTCTTGGCACCCTCAGCAGCGGTTCTTTTATCGGGGAATCCTCCCTTGTAAATGAAAAGGAGCACCGTGCTGCGACTGCTGTTGCTCTTGAGGATACGGATGTAATTATATTGAGGACTGACGCCTTTGAATCTTTGATCAAGGAATATCCGGAAGCGGGCATTAAAATTCTCAAAGGTCTTGTTAAGGTCATTTCCATACGTCTTCTCAAGGCAGTGGAAAAGCTGACAAAATCCTATTAGGCTGCTGATCGGAGTATGTCCCCTTGCATTGCCTTTTCTGCGGTCATAACATTCGCAGGTGAGGTATTCATTGAGCAAAGACATTGAGGGGCATTATACCGGCATTCGGGGTATATTGAAATACCGCCTTGATTCCTATAGAATAACGGTGGTTAAAAAAACTTATTTTCTCAACTGATTATGCGTAAATTTATCATCGGACTTTCAATTTTATTTTTCGCCCTTGCAGGATATGTCTCCTTTCAGGCCCTGGAAATCCCTCTTTGGAACTCCGGCTATCAAGGAACCTCGAAAAAAACAGAGGCAGAGCAGCGTTACCAGAAAACAGAAGCGGCAATGCAGAAGCTCAATGAGGAGAAGGCGGCTAACCTTGCGCTGGTCGACGAACTGAAGACAAAGGTTGCCACCCTAGAAGGCGAACTCTCCGGCAAAAATGACGAGCCCATGGAAGAAGAGCGTTCCCGGGGAGGACAGGACGAGACAAGGCTCCTGACTGTTTTGGGAAGTGGTTCATTTGACTCTGGCCAGGTTGTCATTAACAAAAACAAGGTCACTATCATTAAGGATATTGTCCCCGAAATCCTCGCATCTCCAGACCATCATGTAAGTATTGAAGGTCATACCAGTAACTATGGTGTGACGCCTTCTGAAGAGGAGCAATATGATGAAAATATGAAGCTGTCATTGCTCAGGGCAGATGCGATTGCTGCACTGTTAATCGAAAACGGAGTGATTGCTGACCGTATCTCCATAGTCGGGTATGGTGATACTCGTCCCCTGGTCTCGAACGAGACCTATGAGGGGAGATTAAGAAACCGGAGAGTTGAGGTGAAACTTGTACCAAAGAGCAGGGTGGCTGCTTTGCTTCAGCAGCGAAAAAAAGAGCATCAAGCCAATAAGGCCCTCATAGAAAGTAAAGATGTTTCTTATTCTGCCGAAAAAGAAAGCACTATGCCGGTGATTCAGCCTGCGGCCAGGGCCCCGAAGCCTGAAGGAAGGGTGCTGGCTGTTCTGGGAGGTGAAATGTTCCGGCTGGAAAAAATTATTGTAGATGAGCAGCTTATAAATGTCATTAATGATCTGGTTTCAGATATTCAGGAAATGAGTAGCAATAACGTTATGATTGAAGGACATACTGACAACATCCCGATCAAACCATATGCAGGCCTGCCTTTCACAAGCAATGAAGAACTTTCTTTGCTCAGGGCACGGGCTGTGGCCTCGATACTCGAGGAAAACGGTATTTCACCGTACCGCATGACAGTAATCGGTCATGGTGACACACGACCGGCAGCCTCTAATGGGACACGCAGCGGGCGGGCGAGAAACCGCAGGGTAGAAGTACGGCTTGTCCCTGAAAAGAAGGGGAACTAACAGAGAATGTACGCTGAGCACTTTGCCCTGAAGATGCTGCCCTTTGAGAATGTTCCCAATCCGATATTCTTTTTTGATGAGGGTGATCATGCCCGCGTGCATCAGCGGATTAAAGAATCCTTAAAGGCCGGCAGGGGGCTGATGGTTGTTACAGGGCCGATAGGATCGGGCAAGACAACCATGAGCCAGATGATCATTTCTGAATTTTCCAGAGATATCAAATTAATATGGATAGCCGAGCCTCCAGCAGGCAGCACAGAACTGTTTCTCTTTATCGCTGAGGAACTCGGCCTGAAACCAGCCTCTTCTGAGAGGACGTTTGTTCTGCGGGATATCAGGAGTACCTTGCTTAAAATTAA
Organism: Thermodesulfovibrionia bacterium; assembly: GCA_947259645.1. Taxonomy (GTDB): domain Bacteria; phylum Nitrospirota; class Thermodesulfovibrionia; order UBA6902; family UBA6902; genus Glo-13. Next base: position 74,852 of record CAMYND010000005.1, read on the forward strand.
TACTGACGGCGGTAAATGCCTGGTGATCATAGATGAGTCACATCTGATGTCTGATGATGTTATTAATGGAATTCGCCTGCTCAACAACCTTGAAGAAGGTGCGGCCAAACTTATTCAGGTATTTTTGCTTGGGCAGGAGGAAATGGTTGAAATAATAAACAGGCCGGAGCTGGAGCCTTTTAAGCAGCGTATCGCGACCCTTGAAGTCATGGGGAAAATGCGTGCCGACCGGATACTTGAATATATCTCACATCGTGTCCGGGTAGCAGGCAGTCAGAAATCCCTGTTTACGGATACCGGCATGGAAGCTTTGGCGCTGGCGTTCGGCAGTGAAAACACTCCCCGAATAATTAATACCCTCTGCGACCGTTCACTTACCACTGCATTTGAAAAAGGAAAGGCACAGGCAGATGTTGATGATGTGTACGAGGCAGCCGAAGGGATGGGACTGCAGAAAGACATCTTTTTTTACCGAATATCTCAGAAAAAAAAGAAGGAAGAGGGAAAATCCCTGCCCGGCGCGCTAAAACCTGCTGCAACAGAACCTGAATCAGATGAAAGTAAGCCTGGCCGCCTGCTTCGTAAAAGTCCTGACAGCAGTGGCAATGGTCTTTCGAACACCGGGCCTTCCCCCGTGGCTGGGAGCGTTGACAGGGTTGATCTTTCTCTCTCTGATGAGAAGAAGGAAAGCATGAAATTTCCCCTGATTCTACTCTTTGCATCACTTACCGCACTCTTTTTAAGTATCGCCTTCTATTGTGATAGGTCAGGATCATCTGATCTGATGCAATGTCTTACAGAACTGATCGGTTTGTAAGGACTTCCTGTTCTCGTCCGGAAAAGTTCTCAGGTCCTGTCCTGTAAATCCTTCTCCATCTGTATCCGCCTTCTGAATTGAGACCCTGTCGCTTTATTCTGTTACAATAATAAAATCATCTATATGTACTAATTGTTATGGGTTCATTGCTTGCTGTTGACTTAGGATTAAAGACCGGCCTTGCCCTGTATGGTGATGACGGAAAGCTCCGCTGGTATCGTTCAAAGAACTATGGTTCCGCGGCGCGGCTGAAACGGGGTGTCCATACGCTCCTGAATTCTGTTCCTGATATTTCTCAGATTGTTATGGAAGGCGGGGGAACACTGGCACTGATCTGGCAGCGCGAGGCAGAACGGAGAAGCATTCCTGTCCGTCAGATTAACGCGGAAAAATGGAGGCAGAAATTGCTCTATCCCCGGGAACAGACCACGGGGCTTCAGGCAAAGCATTATGCCGGTGACTTTGCGCGGAGGGTCATTGCATGGTCAGGCATATCCCGACCTTCATCCCTGAGGCATGACACGGCAGAGGCGATCCTTATCGGCTTCTGGGCAACACTGGAGTTGAAATGGCTGGAACGGGTGCCCCCGGAATTGAGGCGTTAACTTCTTAATGAAGAAGAATGTACAAACGCGCAGTCCACAGATGAACAAAGAGATTTCCTTGAGTAAGAGGTGCTGAGTTTATTTCATCTGCTGAATAATGGCATCTGCCATGCCTGATGTTGTAACAGCAGAGGGATCGTCAGGAGTCGGTTTCATGTCATAGGTGACATCTTTCCCTTCCTTGATGATGGAGGCAATTGCTTTATCGAGCCTTTCTGCTGCCTCCATTTCTCCCAGGTGCCGCAGCATCATAACACCGCTCAGTATTACCGCAAGGGGATTAACCTTATTGAGCCCTTTATATTTCGGTGCGCTGCCATGTGTTGCTTCAAACACAGCGTACTCTTCACCGATATTGGCGCCGGGAGCAAGGCCCAGCCCTCCGATCAGGCCTGCGGCAAGGTCAGATACAACATCACCGTAGAGATTTGGCAACACGAGAATATCGTAGAGCTCCGGCTTCTGCACGAGCTGCATACACATGTTATCAATGATTTTATCTTCGAATTCAATATCAGGGTACTCTTTCGCAACCTCTCGTGAGACTTCAAGAAACAATCCGTCAGAGTATTTCATGATATTGGCCTTATGGACCGAGGTGACTTTGCGACGCTTATTTTTCCGTGCGTACTCAAATGCTGCCCGTACGATGCGCTGCGTTCCATATACGGAAATAGGCTTAATGCTGATTCCTGAATCCTGCCGAATCTCTCTGTCAGAAAGTTTCTTAACCAGGTCAATAATCTCTTTGGCACCCTGAGAACCTTTCTCGTACTCGATGCCGGCATAGAGGTCTTCGGTATTTTCCCTGAATAACACAAGGTCAATATTGTCATATCTGGTCTTGGCACCTGTGTACGTTTTGCAGGGCCGTACGCAGCTGTAGAGGTCAAGTGTCTGCCTCAGTGTCACATTTACGCTTCTGAAACCTGTGCCCACCGGCGTTGTTATCGGACCTTTGATCGCAATTTTATTTTTCTTGATCGAATCGATAACCCTGTCAGGTAAGGGGTTCCCTTCCTGGTTATAGACATCTTCACCAGCGTTCTGTATTTCCCAGTCAAAAGAAACTCCTGTCGCCTCAAACACTCGTACAGCAGCTTCTGTTATTTCCGGACCTGTGCCGTCTCCGGGTATTAACGTAATTTTGTACATTATCTTATCCTTGGTGATATAGTGAGAATTTTTGAGACCGCATCCGGGTGCTCTGCTATAAATACCAATTCATCGTCAGTCAGGGGTTTCTGCGTATGCAGGTTTGCATACTGGACCAGTTCGAGTATTTTTCGCGCCTGCTTGTCACCGCGGAAATGAATCCCCAGGTTCTCATAAACATGCCGAAATCCCTTCAGGCCGCCATAGGACCCGGTTGTAATTACCCTGCCTGTATGCAGTGTTTCCGGTTCTCCTCTTCCAACTTCCTCCGGGTCATAGAGCTCATAGTTGCGCCTGTCTTTCAGGGCGCCGTCCGCGTGTATTCCGGATTCATGGGCAAAGGCATTTGCGCCAACACCGACCTGTTTTATCGGGATCGGGATATCAAAGGCATATGAAGTATATCGGGCAAGCTTCCAGGATTTCTTCAGGTCTACTTTGTCAGCGAGATGTATTTTATCTTCGAATCCGTGGGAGTATTTCAGGGCAAGTAATATTGAGACAAGGTCGCAGTTGCCGGCCCTTTCGCCGTAGCCGTTGATTGTAGTATTTATGTACGCGTCAACGCCGCTTTCAATCGCTCCCTGGGCACCTACGAGGGAGACGGCCGCGGCCATTCCCAGGTCATTGTGGCAGTGCATCTCCAGATCAATCATGGAAGCTTCAGCGATTGTTTTAATTTTTTCATAGATTGTTATGGGGTCGTCTGCTCCAAGGGTGTCACAATAGCGGAAACGGGTCGCTCCGTATTCCTTTGCAGCGCAGGCGAATTCGACAAGTTTCCCGGTTTCAGTTCGGGATGCGTCTTCTGCATTCACTCCTACAGTTTCAGCGCCGAGGGCCTTTGCTGTTTTCAGGGCCTCGATCATGGAATCTAATACATCTTTCCACGTTTTTCTGCCCTGAAACTTCCCTTCAATCATGATATCAGATGTTGAAATTGAAATATTCAGATGCTTTATGTCCGGGCAGTTTTTAAATGCCAGTTCAATGTCTTCCTGGACAGCCCTGCACCAGCCCTCAAGGCGAAGGTTTTTAATCTTGCCTTTTTTTGCCAGGTCAAGGTTGGCATTTATATAGTTGACCTCATGCTTGAGGGTGGGGAAGCCGATCTCGCTCTGGAAGACACCCATATCATCCAGGTAGAGATTAATCATTGTTTTTGCGAGCTTGCTTACCAGTATGCGGGAAGTTTGCACACCATCCCTGTTTGTGACATCTATGAGATAGATATTTTTCATGAATCGCTATTTAAACATATTTCCTGTTTGATTTACAATAGAAAAGAGAGCGTTTGATTCGGTGCCATTATCTTGGACAGGTAGCATGAAATGGTACGCTGCGATGCTTCTGTCAAAAGGACTTGCAATCTGATGGCAATCAAATTTACAAACGAAAATTTGGAAAATGCTTCATGATTATGTGTCTCTCTTACTGTCCTGGGTACAGCTGTGGTATAATAAAAATAACTGTTACATCAATTATTACAGTAAGTTATGACAGAATGGGACCTTCGGGATACAGCCTATGATAGCTTTAAACTGGTTCTCAGCCAGATCATCTTGATGAATGTATAATCATGAGAAAGAATCCGGATGAGTTCTGAAATGAAAAAATCACTTCTCGTTGTTGACGACGACCCCTATGTGCTTGAATCTGTTTCCGCGCTCCTCACTGAGTACAAATATTCCGTTATTTCCTGCAATTCTGGAGAAAAGGCAGTTAAAGAATTGCTGAACAACAAAAGTGTGCTGGTATTAACGGACATTAAAATGCCCAGCATGTCCGGAATTGAACTCCTGGAAAAGATTCATTCCATATATCCCAAGATGCCGGTGATTCTGATGACCGGTTACGCGGAGCTTGATCTTGCCATTGATGCGATAAAGAGGGGTGCCTTTGACTTTATTACAAAACCCTATAATGCGGATCACCTGCTTCATACAGTCGACAAGGCGGTCAGATATTCAGAGCTGCTGAAGGTTGAGGAAGACTACAAGCAGAGACTTGAACAGACGGTGAAGCAGCAGACCCAGGAAATTTTCAATTTAAGCCGGGAAGTAATAAACCGCCTGACCGCGGTGGCCGAGTTCAGGGACACCGATACAGGGGCTCATATTTCGCGGATCGGGCTGTATGCCAACAAGATAGCAGAGGCGCTCGGTATGCCCATATATTTTGTTGATGCTATTACCTATGCCAGCTCGCTTCATGATATCGGTAAGATCGGTATCCCTGATAATATTCTTTTAAAACCGGGGTCGTTGACATCCGACGAGTTTGAGATTATGAAATCTCATACGACGATCGGACACAATATCCTGGCCGGATCTACTCACTCCATTTTAAAGATGGCATCCACCGTGGCACTTACCCATCATGAGCGATGGGATGGAAGCGGGTACCCCCGGGGAATGAAGGGAGAAGATATCCCCCTTGAAGGCAGAATTGCAATTATATGTGATCAGTACGATGCGCTCATGAGCTCACGGCCCTACAAGCTTGCCCTGATGCATGCTGAAGCATTTAAGGTAATTACAGAGGGCGACGGACGGACTATGCCGGAGCATTTTGACCCTGATGTCATGCATGCCTTTAAGAGTCTTGCCCAGACATTCAAGGAAATATTTGTTGAACACCAGGATATTCACTGCTGATGCGATTGATCTCTGACCTTACTCCCACCGTTTAAACAGGCTGTGTTCTATGCCTGCGCTGTCAAGTATTTTCCCGACAACAAAGTCCACGATATCGTTGAGGCTTTCCGGCTTCTGGTAAAATGCCGGCACAGGAGGAGCAACAGTTACTCCCAGCCTGACCAGCTTTAACATGTTCTCAAGATGGATCGCGCTGAAGGGCATCTCACGGGGGGCGAGTATGAGTCTTCGTCCCTCCTTCATAGCAACGTCAGCTGACCGTTCAATGAGATTGTTCGCGTAACCATTGGCAATCCCGGACAAAGTTTTCATAGAGCAGGGCACAACAAACATGGCACCGGTCAGGAATGATCCGCTGGCGATGGGTGCGGCAAGGTTTGTTTCGTCAAGGTACTGAATTTTGCTCGATTGATAGTATGCCCGGATCTTTTTCATTGTTGCGGACTCTGTTTTTCCTGTCCAGTTCAGGCCGGTCTCCATTTTAATAATGGGAAAGGCGTGCCTGGATATACAGAGATAAACTGAATCTGCTGATTTAAGCAGTTCTTCAACCAGGCGCAGACCATAAATCACACCGCTGGCGCCCGCTATTGCCACAACATACGCGCTCATTTGATGATTGTAACACATTCGCCTTCAGCGCAGAGCTGAAGGGCTATGATTCCCGGGAGGATTCTGGGCAGCTCAGCACCACAATAGTTCTTTCTGTGTCAGTAAGGGGGAGGCTGAGCCGAAGCACATTCTTTATCGCGTCGTTGGGATAAGAGGAACGTTTCAGTGCGCTCATTTCATCAGACACTTTTGGTCCTTTATTCAGTATCAGAACCCCCTTTTTCTTAACGCAATAACAGGCAGCGTCAAGGAATTCCACCATGCTGAATGTCGCCCTGGAAGTGACCACGTCAAAAAATCGTGCGTAGTCCGTGCCGAGGTTCTCAACGCGCTCTTCCAGGACCTGGGCTCCCGTCAGATTGAACAGCCTCACGATATGCCTGATAAATGATGCTTTTTTTCTTGACGGTTCGATAAATGTCAGATCAATATCCGATCTGATAATTTTAATGGGCATACCCGGAAAACCAGCCCCTGAACCTGCATCGGCGAGGCGCACAGGGCCCTCTGGAACAGCTTTTAAATAAAGGAGAGAGTCAATGAAATGTTTGATAACAATGTCACTGTCAGTTTTGAGAGCGGTAAGATTATAGGTTTTATTCCATTTTTTCAGTTCAGAGAGAAACTGTGTAAATACCCTGAGCTGAGTTTCTGAGCAGGAGATGTTTAATTCCAATAACCCTTTTTTGAGAAGTTCTCGTGCATTCATAGCGGTCTGGCCGCGGCTATGTGATCTTTATGATCAGCCACTGGTTGTCCTTGAGCCGAACCAGGCTGTAGCTTCCCTTCAGACGTGAGCCCTTTAGTTTGACTACCAGCGCTTTTTCGGTTTCTGATTCCACGGTGTATGTGCCGCTGTCCCATATCTTGACGGTACCTGCCCCGTATTCACCCTCACCAATCTCCCCTTCAAAGTCAATATAGTCGAGGTCATGGTCTTCAACCTGTATGGCAAGGCGTTTAACCTTTGTCTTTTCCGGCACGCCTTTGGGAACTGCCCAGCTTTTCAGGACGTCCTCTCTTTCGAGCCTGAAGTCCCAGTGAAGGTTGCGGGCATGGTGCTCCTGGACTACGAACCGGTTCACGGTACTGTCCCGATATGTACTGCCGCTATACCAAGGCTCAGCCGGTGATAAAGGACATGTATCAGACCTGTCTGCTCCATCTCTTTTTTAAACTCTTCAGGTCCGGGGAATTCAAGCATGGATGAGGGTAAGTACTTATACGCGCCTTTTTTACCTGAAATAAACTCACCGATAAAAGGCAGGACCTTGGTTAAGTAGAATCTGTAGGGAACCTTGAAAAAAGGGTTTTGAATGCTGGTAAACTCAAGGATCACAACATTACCCCCGCTTCGTACAACCCGGCCCATTTCCATTATCCCTTTCTTAAAGTCCTGGACGTTTCGTATCCCGAATGCGATTATCGCGGCATCAAACCTGTTGTCATCGAAGGGGAGTGCTGTAACATCCGCAAAGCGCACCTCGATTCTTTTTTCCAGCTCTGCTTCCCGGACCTTTTCCCTGCCGCGTTTCAGCATACCCTCGCTGAAATCCACTCCCACAACCCGGGTTTCAGCTGAATGCTGCCGGATGATTTCAAGGGCAACATCACAGGTTCCTGTTGCTACATCAAGAAACAAGGATTTTTCTCCGGAGGGAAGCTGGCTGACCGCAAATTTTCTCCATTGCCGGTCTATGCCCAGGCTCAAAACCCTGTTGAGCAGGTCATAGCGGGGCGCTATGGTAGAAAACATTGACCGGATTTTTTCAGGGTCTTTGGCTGATTTATCCATTATACGTGAGGCCTTCTCCTTGGTCTGAAGTTTAAAATTATGATTCCTGTCATGTCAAATGAGCATATCGAAATAGATAGAAAAAATAATGAGATCAAAGAGTTGGGCAAGACCGCCGCCCCATATTTATCATGTCAATATGTCATGGTGTTGCCAACTTGACACAAGCTGGCATATTTATCGGATCAATGCTTTTCTTTGATTCAGAACAGTTACATTCTGGTATTGCATTTGCTACATGTAAGCTCAAATGCATTGCCCGCAGATATCGCGGGCGTGTCGCAGAGGGCTACTAGATTATGATTTCTTCAGGCAGGGACAGCATTAAAGGTTCAATATTAATCGTTGATGACGAGAGTGTCATCTGTGAAGGTGTTGAGAGGCTTTTGGCTGATGATTACAATACGTACCATACGGTGAGCGCGAAAGAGGCACTGAATATCGTCAGGGACAATAGCGACATTGACGTTATCCTGTGTGACCTGATCATGCCTGAAATGGATGGGAATGAAATGATTGAAAAAATACGGTCTGAAAACAAAGAGATTCATCTTATTGTAATGACCGCGTACGCTGATCCCCTGAAAGTCTGCGATGCAATGAAAAAAGGCGCCAATACATTTTTGCTCAAACCCCTCGATATATCCCTCCTTGAACGGTCAGTCAAAAACGCTGTACAGAGAAAAAGAGAGCTTCTTTAGTCTTCACGGGTCTGTCAAAAGCGAGGAAAATCAAGGTTGCGAACAATGGGGGAGAACCCTTATATGCAAAAAAAATAGAGCCATTCTCCGGCCTGCTTCATTGGACAACTGAAACGTTGCGACCTTAACTGAATGCCGCACTGTTTGTCAGCATGATCCGTTGCCGTTCATGGCTCTATTCGGTATATACGTGTGCGATCCCTGGTATCCGGACAATCAAAAAGCTTTTCTATTGTGGGTGTCTCAGCAGATACTTTAGGCTTCCTCGTTGTTGCCTGAGGCCTGCTCACCATATCCGTCACCAACATCCCAGACTTATTTACTTAGTCCTCTGGATTAATCCGCTCCAGGGCATCGCAATTTATGTCCTTACCTGTATTTTATCTCCTTTAGATACCTTGTCAACCCCCCTGTAATGTCGCGGAAACAGCGGCTTCACAGAGTACGAGCCCCTCAACCCGCCCTGACAGTGGCTTTGCAGGACAGTTTGATAACAGCATATTTTTCCCCCATTCGGTTAAAGGCTGAAACTCTGAGTTATAATCACACTATGGATGTTCAAAATAAATTACAGCAGGTCCCTGGTTCCCCGGGGATTTACATCATGAAAGGTGCGAAGGAGCGGGTTTTGTATGTTGGAAAGGCCAAGAACCTCAGGAGCCGCGTGAGGTCATACTTTCAGAACTCTGCCTCTCTTGATGAGAGGAAGCATAAAATGGTCAGGGAGGTCAGGGATTTTGAGTATATTGTCACTGCCAATGAACTTGAAGCCCTGATTCTGGAGTCCAGTTTCATAAAGAAAAACAGGCCGCCCTACAATATCATTCTGCGGGATGACAAAAATTATCCCTACCTGAAATTAACGGTCAATGAAGAATGGCCCTGTCTTGAGGTCGTCAGAAAAATAGAGAAGGACGGGGCCCTGTACTTCGGGCCGTATGTGCCTGCCGGGTCCATGTGGGAAGTGTTGCGGTTCATCAGGCGAAACCTGCCGGTGAGGCTCTGCAAGCATAGCCTTAAAAAACCGTTCCGGCCCTGCGTGCAATACCAGATGGGGCGGTGCCTTGCCCCCTGTTCTGAATCGCTGAGGGGAAAGTCGGACAGGGAGAGGTATCTGGAAGCGGTCGAAGACGTCAAATCCTTTATTCAGGGGGAAAAAAAAGAGCTGCTCTCACATCTGCAGATCCGGATGAAAAAACTTTCGGACAAACAGGAATATGAAGAAGCAGCAAGAATCAGGGACAGGATGAAGGCCCTTGAACGGGCATGGGAATCACAGCGGATCATTGCGCCTGAACTTGGGGACATGGATGTTATCGGGCTGTACAGGGATAAAGATGAGGCGTCAATCTTTGTGCTCTTCATCAGGAAGGGGACTATTACAGGGCAGAAGGATTTTTTCTTTAGAAAACTGGGGAACAGGGAAAGCAGGGAGCTCATCGAGAGCTTTATCGGGCAGTTCTACGCAAAAGATATCGTTCTTTCGCCCAGAATTGTGATACCCCTGAAACAGCGACTTCCTGCGCAAAGTCAATGGCTCAGCCGGAAGAGAGGAGCGCCTGTCCGGCTTTCATCTGCCCGGGGAGAACTTGAAACAAAGGTTCTCAAGATGGCCGACGACAATGCGATGTACGCTTTCAACAGGATAAAGGAGACAAAGGTTGACGATGCGCTTGTTGGCCTCAAGGAGCTGTTAAACCTCAGTGCAGTGCCCCGGAGGATAGGGGCGGTGGACATATCCAATATATCCGGCTCTGAAGCGGTTGGCGCGGTGATATTGTTTGAAGAGGGGAAGTTTAACAGAAATGATTACCGGCACTTCAGAATAAAGACAGTAAAAGGTATTGATGACTTTGCCATGATCGGTGAAGTAGTAGAACGATATATGTCACATCTCATTGAAAATGAAGGAGATATGCCTGACCTGATGCTCATTGACGGGGGCAGGGGGCAGCTTGAATCAGCGTTGAAAGCTGTCAAGCGCTCGGGACTCGATCCTGATGTTGCAGCCATGGCCAAGGCGAAAACCAGAGGACTCAAGGGCAGCGGGAGTGGGGTCCGTACGGACCGGGAGAGAATATATCTTCCGGGAAAGAGGGCACCTCTTTACCTTGATCCTTCATTGCGGTCAACGCTTCTGCTCCAGAAGATAAGGGATGAAGTCCACCGCGTAGCGATCAGCTATCACAGAAAACTTCGCGCCAAAAGAACCCTTGAGTCACCTCTTGAAAAGGTGAAGGGAATCGGAAAAACAAGGCGGCTCCTTTTACTGAAGCATTTTGGCAGTATTGAGGCGATACGAGAGGCATCTGTTGATGAGATAGCTTCACTGAAGACCATGAACAGGAAACTGGCAGAGACCTTAAAACAGCAGATTTCCAGGCCAGAAAAGACGAGAGGCGTAAAGGAATGATAAATAAAAAAAGCATTGAGAATTATATCAGAGAGCTTTTTGGCGGTGATGCCCGTGACGTGGCAATCAGAAAGCTCGGGGCAGGTGTGCAGGGCGCGGGTTTTCTGGTGGAAGTAACAACAGGAAGCGGAATGAAATCCTATGTCATAAAAGGACTCTTTCCCGAAGGCCTGGAACACGACTATCCATCAGACCGGGCAGGGGCTTTCCTCCTTGACCTCGACGAATTCGGAAATTTGCCGAACCACGTCAAGGCAATTGATGTGCTCTCAGAGATGAAAGACGGTTCGGTCAGGTCTATTGGAGGAGGCCGTGAATATTATCTCCTGATGGAACAGGCAAGGGGAAGAGACTACTTTCATGATCTTGCATCAATGGCCGGAAAGAAGAGGCTGGAAGGCCATGATATCAGAAAGATAGAAAGCATGACATCCTATCTTGCCGGGATTCACAAGGTAAAAAAAGATTCCAGAACACTTCACTGGAGAAAGGTCAGAGACACGATCGGCCACGGCGAGTGTCTGATGGGTGTGTTTGATACCTATCCGGACAATACAATCAGTTATGGGGAAATGGCAGCGATAGAGAAGAAATGCGTTGACTGGCGGGCGAAACTCAAGCCCCTGTACGGAAGGCTCTGCCAGGTTCACGGAGATTTCCATCCCGGCAATATATGGTTTCAGGACGAGGCAGACTTTATTCTTCTCGACAGAAGCAGGGGCCCCTGGGGTGATGCTGCCGATGATGTAACAGCATTGACGATCAACTATATATTTTTTTCCATAAAAAACTGCGGAATGGTTCAGGGGGCATACCGTGAGGCATTGGCCCTTTTTTATGAGAACTATATCCAGGCCACAGGAGACAGAGAGCTCTCTGAAGTTGTTGCTCCCTTTTATGCCTTCAGGGGTGCGGTAGTGGCGAATCCCGCTTTTTATCCCGAAGTGACGCCTGAAGGGCGGCGCAAAATACTGAATTTTGTCAATGGTGTTCTTGATGACCGATCGTTTAATATTGATAAGGTCAATGAGTATATAGAAGGAAATTGATAAGTTGAAGTTTAATATTATGGAACAAAACGTATTATTCCGGTTCCTGAATATTCTTTTTTGTATTTTGTTTTTGTGTTCAAATTATGATAGACATTAAGAGCTTGAGAAAAATAGGAAAGCTCCTTAAAAAGGAGGTAGACCAACATATAGGCGAACTCCTCAGGAGCGCCCCCCTTGGAAAGGGCGCTGGCGGGGATGTGACACATCTTGTTGATAAACGGGCGGAGGATATTGTCTTTGAAGAACTCCGGAAACTGAATACGCCTGTAACACTTGTCTCGGAAGAGTGTGGTATCAGGGAGATACAGGGCGGCGGTCCCCGGCTTCTTGTTGACCCCATTGACGGAAGCAGAAACGCTATAACCGGAATCCCGTTATTTTCAACGTCCATTGCGCTTGTTGATGGTGACAGGATCGGGAAAACCGCAATCGGCTATATCATTAACCTGGTGAGCGGAGATGAATTCTGGGCGCTGAAAGGATCCGGAAGCTTTCTCAATGGGATTCAGATCCATACCCAGCAGGGAATCAGGATGAAAGTAGCCGCGTATGAAGCGCAGATTCCCCGGAGAGATATTCCAAAAATTGTGCCTCTTCTTTCCCTGTTTGACCGGGCACGCTGTTTCGGTTCAACAGCTCTTGATCTTGCGTTCCTTGCGCGCGGTGCCGTAAGCCTGTTTATTGTTCCTTCGCGATCAAGGAGTTTTGATTTTGCTGCCGGGTACCTGCTGGTCAGGGAATCAGGGGGAATCATCACAGACCTTAAGGGTAAAAGCATAGAAAATGTAGAAGTGGGAATAAAACATTCGACCCCGCTTCTCGCCTCTGCAAATGAGGAGATGCACAAGAAAGCTCTGGATGTTCTGCTTGGCCGGGGCAGGTATGCGAGGAAAGAAGAAAACACCGGAGATTGTCTCTCTCGGAATCCAAAAAAAAAAGAGACCAAAAACCCCTGTCCTGACTGCACATTCTGCCAGTGGTGCGGTGATGAGCGGTGCTTAAAGTGCAGACCTCTTATTCATTTGCCCCTATGACCGGGTCCGGAAATCGAGCTCACTGACAGCAGGATTTTTTAAAAGCTTTTTCACTTTGACCGTAAACGTAAAATCTCCCAAAATTATATTGATAAGAGAGGGATGCCAGGAACCGTCTTCGCCCTGTTCAGGATCCTGGTACGTAATATCGATAAGTCTGTCAAGAGAGGCTATCTCCTGATGCATGGGGACCAGGGTATCCCCGTTGATGCGGATTTTTTTCCGTGCAGTCCGGATGACATAATCATTTCCGTCCCTGTCCATAATTCCGTCTTCTATCCTGTCCCACCAGAAAATAGCATGGTAAAATTCATTGCCCAGCTTTTTCAGGTTTGGATCATTTTTGCCGGACAAAACAAAAAGATCATTGTCATTTACCACGAAGTCCCTGACGAGCATGCCGAACTTATAGATCCTCATATGCACCCATCCCGGCTTCTTTGCGAGGACCGAGGCCTTGACGAAATCATAGGGCTCATTGTTTCTCATTATTGTTACATCAGCAATAGCCTTGATCAGATCAATGTCTTCGCCCGCACGGGCAACCAGTTCCTGAAGAGAGAGGTCTTCTGTAACATATTCAGGCATCGGCGCTGTTTTCGGCGCACATGCGGCAATAAGAAAAACAATACTAAAACAAAAGTATTTCAATAGCTTCTTCAACGTTTTTTGCTCCTGTAATTTCAATGTTGAAATCATCTGCGCCGCTGCTGTTGCTCACAGGGACGACCCCCTTCTTGAACCCGAGCTTAGCCGCCTCCCCGATCCGTATATCTGGCTGGCTTATCGCCCTCAGTTCTCCTGACAACCCCACTTCACCGAAAGTAAAGAGCTCAGTTGCAATGACCTTGTTTCTGAATGATGAGGCGATAGCAGCGATTATTCCCATGTCAATCGCAGGTTCATCGATTTTCAGGCCCCCGACGACATTCACATAAATATCCATTCCCCCGAGCTGCATCCCGAGGCGTTTATCAAGGACCGCGACAAGCAGATTGATGCGATTGTAATCAACGCCGATTGCTGTCCTTCTCGGCACCCCGAAACTTGATGCGGTTACCAGGGCCTGGATCTCGATAAGAAGCGGCCGCGTGCCTTCAATACTCACAGTCACAACTGAACCCGGCACATTCTCCGGCCGTTCGGAAAGGAAGAGCTGGGACGGGTTTTCAACTTCCTGCAGACCTGATTCCATCATTTCAAAGACCCCGATTTCATTTGTGGATCCGAACCGGTTTTTAACAGCCCTCAGGATCCTGAAGGGATTCCCCTTGTCCCCCTCAAAATACAGAACTGTGTCCACAATGTGCTCCAGGACTTTCGGTCCCGCGATTGCTCCGTCTTTGGTCACGTGGCCGATAATGAATAGCGGGATCCCCTGTTTTTTTGCGAGGAACATTAATTTTGTCGCACACTCCCGTATCTGACTCACAGAACCGGGTGCTGAGGGCAGCTCCAGAGAAAAAATCGTCTGAATTGAGTCAATGACGATTATTTTAGGCTTGACTTTACGGGCCTGATCTATTATTCCTTCCAACGATGTTTCAGGAAGAAGTATTATGTTATCTGACGTGATGTTAAGGCGGTCTGCCCGTATCTTGATCTGTTCAGGGGACTCCTCGCCTGAGACATACAGGAGGTTTCCCAGCTTTGCCAGGCCCTTCATGGACTGGAGTGTCAGCGTTGACTTGCCGATACCGGGGTCACCGCCTATGAGTACGACTGAACCCATGACCACTCCGCCACCGAGTGTGCGGTCAAGTTCCTTGATCCCTGTTGAAATTCGTGTATCGTGAGAGGCGGTTATGTCGGGAAGGGCAACAGGCTCAGCAGTGCCCTGACGCTTCAGTCCGGTGATTTTCTGTTCTTCTGTAAAGCTGTTCCATTCAGCGCAGTCCGGGCATCTTCCAAGCCATTTCGGACTTGAATAGCCGCAACTCTGACACTGGAAAAGAATTTTTGGACGGGCCATGAAGTATATTACCAGCTTTAAACCTTTAAAGTGTGCAACAGGAGAAAATCCCGGCCACCAGGGAGAAATTGACATTATTAAGATAGATATGTTAAAAAATTAATCTACTTTAGCAATGGAGGCAGTTATGTACGCAATAATTGAAACAGGCGGAAAGCAGTTCAGGGTATCTGAAGGAGACGTGATCAAGATAGAAAAGATCAGCGATGATAAATCAGTGACATTCGGAAATGTCCTGATGGTCTCTGACGGAGAGAACATATCCTATGGCAGCCCCTACCTTGATTCAGCAGAGGTGACAGCTGATGTCATGGGAACGGACAAGGCAAAAAAAGTTCTTGTGTTTAAACAGAAGACAAGGAAAAACCACAGGAAACTGCGGGGCCACAGGCAGTTGTATACGTCTGTCAAGATCAGCAATATCAAGCTTAATTAATTCGGAGGATAACTCATGGCTCATAAAAAAGGAGTAGGAAGTACACGGAACGGCCGTGACAGCCAGTCAAAACGTTTAGGCGTAAAAATGTTCGGCGGACAGGTCGTCAAGTGCGGGAATATTCTTGTCAGGCAGCGTGGAACAAAATTCCACCCGGGCTTTAATGTTGGCAGGGGCGGAGATGACACCCTCTTTGCAAAAGCGAGCGGTGTTGTTAAATTTGAACGTAAGGGAAAAACAAAACAGGTAAGTGTCTATCCTGTGGAAGCGTAGCAGGAACAACATAATTCATGCATTCTTTGAAGGCGGGTTTATCCCGCCTTTTTTTGTTTTTCATATAATATAAAGAATCTCAAAGCAGTAAATGACCACGGAGACACAGAGACACGGAGAAAAAAATTACGTTACAAAAACTAAAAAAGTCTTTTAAGGGTATCCTTCTTTTTGTAATCTCTGTGCCTCTGTGTCTCCGTGGTTCAATTTTTGTAATATAAACCAATGAAATTTATCGACCAGGTAACAGTATATGTAAAAGCCGGCCACGGCGGCAGAGGCTGTGTATCTTTCAGGAGAGAAAAATATATCCCCCGGGGCGGTCCTGACGGCGGAGACGGGGGCCGGGGCGGACATGTTAATTTCAGGGCTGACGAAAACATAAATACCCTTCTGGATATAAAGTATCAGAAGCAGTACATCGCTGAAAAAGGGCAGCACGGCATGGGAAAGGAACGGCATGGCAGACAGGGGAAGGACACAGTTATTTCCGTACCGCCCGGGACCCTTATAAAAGATGAGGAAACAGGGGAAGTTTTAGCTGATCTGACGGAAGCAGGCCAGGAGTATGTGGCTGCTGAGGGAGGCAGGGGCGGGATGGGGAATACCCACTTTAAATCTTCCGTACACCAGGCCCCGAAATTTGCCCAGCCCGGCGAACCAGGAACAGAGAGGACACTGGTTCTTGAACTGAAGCTGCTTGCCGACGTGGGGCTGATCGGTCTTCCCAATGCAGGCAAATCCACTTTGATATCAGTTGTCTCTTCAGCACGGCCGAAAATTGCCGACTATCCCTTTACTACGCTGATCCCCAACCTGGGGGTGGTGAAATATGGTGACTTTAAAAGTTATGTGATAGCGGACATTCCGGGACTTATCGAAGGTGCACACCAGGGAACAGGACTGGGGTTCCAGTTTTTGCGCCATGTTGAACGAACATCGATTCTGCTGCACCTTGTTGACATCTCGGAAATGGCAGATGGCGATCCTGTTAAGAACTATGAAAAGATCCGGAAAGAACTTGAGCTGTTCAGCCCGGAGCTGATCATGAAACCGCAGGCTGTTGCAGGGACAAAGGGAGATATAAAAGGGGACGGCACAAAACTTGACAGGCTAAAGCAATATTGTAATGATAATCACTATGATTTTATCGAGATATGTGCTGTCACAGGAGAGGGAATAAAGGAGTTGGTCCAGTATCTGGCAAAAAAAGTGGAGGAATATAAGGAAAGAATCGCAGATTCTTGAGAGTTTCAGTAAATAAGTATAATGAGCAACCACGGAGACACGGAGAAAAGAAATAAAGCTCTAAATAAAATAAAGTCTTTTGAGTTAATGTTTGTCATTATTATCTCAGGGCCTCTTGGTTAGTCGACAGGACTGATGATTTTGTGAGTTCTCTGCAGCCGATAGTATGAAAAGGTTAGTCATAAAAATAGGAAGCAATATTCTGGCTTCAGCTGAGCAGGGGCTGAACACACGGCGGCTGCGAACGATAGCAAGGGACGTATCCGAGGCCGCTGACATGGGGATTGAGGTTGTTATGGTATCCTCAGGTGCCGTCGCAGCAGGGCTCAAAAAACTTGGCCTCAAGGAAAAGCCCAACGATATCAGGCTGAAACAGGCTGCTGCTGCCATTGGTCAGTCCAGTCTCATGTGGGCGTATGAGCATCACTTTGCTGAATTTGGCAAAAAGGTTGCGCAGGTGCTGCTGACAAGAGACGATATCGGTAACCGTATGAGGTATATCAACGCGAAAAACACGCTCTTTACGTTAATGAGCTATGGTGTTATCCCGTTGATAAACGAAAACGACCCGATAGCAGTTGATGAAATAAAGTTCGGTGACAATGACATGCTTGCTGCGCTGGCAGCAGGCCTCGTAGAGGCCGACATGCTGGTAATTCTTTCAGATGTTGAGGGGCTCTACTCAAAAAACCCGAAATATAAAAGCGCCAGCATTATTAAACAGGTTGATACAATAACGCACGATATTGAAGCCCTTGCCGGCGGGGCGGGAAGCGCAGTGGGAACAGGGGGGATGTACTCCAAGATACTCGCGGCCAAACAGGCTGTTGACCACGGTATTCCCGTTGTGATCATGAGCGGCAAAAAAAGAGGTTTGCTCGGGAAGTTATTAAATGGGCAGGAATGTGGAACGTATTTCAATCCCAAAAAGCAGAGACTGTCCTCCAGAAAAGGATGGATAGCCTATGGAGTGCGGTCCAAAGGCGCGATCTATCTGGATACGGGAGCGGTAAAGGCCCTGACTGAGATGGGCCGTAGTCTTCTGCCGTCAGGAATTACAAAAATAGAAGGGCACTTTAAGGTTGGCGACTATGTACGATGCCTCAGCAGCGACGGAAAAAAGATCGCCAAGGGACTTACCAACTATTCATCAAAGGACCTTGAAAAAATCAAGGGCAGAAAGACCTCTGAAATAGAGAAAGTGCTCGGTTATAAATATTCAGACGAAATTATTCACCGAAACAACCTCGTCCTCGTATAATTCCGCTTTATACGCAGGGGCACGGCATGCCTTCCCCCTGCATTGTATATTTTGACTGTATTCTCCCTGCGGTTACATCTGCCCCGCAGCAGCCAGCCTCTTTGAGAGA
Source organism: Thermodesulfovibrionia bacterium (assembly GCA_947259645.1). Lineage (GTDB taxonomy): Bacteria > Nitrospirota > Thermodesulfovibrionia > UBA6902 > UBA6902 > Glo-13. The sequence continues at coordinate 92,992 of CAMYND010000005.1, forward strand.
AAGGAGCCGGTTAAGGCATCGATGTTTGCTGTGAGTTCCTGCAGTCTGAGCTGCTCTTCAACCTTCCCCTTCACACTTTCCTTTGGCGCAAGGGCTGCTTCATACTGAAGCCGACGCCGTTCATAATAGAGGCGCGTTACCTCATTCAGGATGTCATCCCTGAGCTGCACCATAAGCTTTGACCTGTTGTCTATGGAGGTTTGTGCACTGTTCCATACAAGATCGCTGAAATCCCAGGTAAGAGAGACAGACCAGGATTCATCGTCCCCCTCGGTGATATCATCATCTTTGTATTTCTGGCTCGTTGTGCTGTAGAAGTAATTGCTGCTCTGCCAGTCCTCTCCCTCGCCATATTCAACCCTGAGACTGGGCAGCCACGCTTTCCGCGCTGCTTCCTTTCTCCAGCGTGATATTTTGTCGGGATGGATCTCAGCGTACCTGATTGAAGATTCCCTGATCTCTTCTATTGATGGCTCATGGGAAAACATCTCCATCAGTTTACGCGGGTCTCTCTCTGCCCATCCCGTACCTGCATCACTCACTGAGGGGACTGTTTTGAAGAGGCCTCTTTTTGTTGCTGCCCAGAGGACAGGATTATTCGTTTGTGGATTTTGGGATATGGCGAGAGACGTGACATGAGAAGAGACAAGCCCCTCGTAGATCTCTTCCCATTGAGCTGATTTCTGAGAGTACCTGAAGACGCCCCTTTCAGTGGCCGCGTATATATGTTTATTATCAGATCTACTCATGGCAATGTCATGGATACTCCTGCTGGCCAGTCCTATGCTGCTCATTTTGGACCAATTCAATCCTTTATTCTGTGAAATAAATATCCCCTCAGATGTGGCGGCATAGACCGTACTGTTGTCTGCTGGATCAATGAGCAGGCTCTTTATCGTGAACTCAGTTTCTGCCTTATCAATTTCACCCTCCTCCGGCATCGTTGCCTGCTGCCAGTTATTATCAGAGTGTGTTACATGGAACACCTTTTTCCATGTCTTCCCCTTATTCAGGCTTTTATGTATCCCATCAACCGTTCCGGCATACAGCGTGTCGGGGTTTATGTGGTCGATCACTATATGTGAAACAGCAGTCTCAAAGATCAGGTGATTCAATCTTTTCCAGTTGGTCCCGCTGTTCTCAGTCTGGTACAGTCCTGCCCGGGAGCCTGCATACACGATATGATGGTCATCTGGATCAACAGCAGCTGAGAGGATTTCATGCTGCCGGCTGTTTATGCCTGCCGAGATTTTTTCCCACTGTGCACCCCTGTCTGTGCTTTTGTAGAGGCCGCTGCCCGTAGCGGCAAAGATGATTTTTGTGTCTGATGGGGCAATGGCCAAAGAATAAATACTGTCCGCAGCACCTGCCGAAAATATCTTGTCCCAGTTCTTACCGCTGCTTACCGTTCTATAAACAGTATGATCAGATAGTGCAAAGGCGATCTCCTCATTGTCAGGGCTGATCACCACCTTCTGTATCACCGCGTCGCTTAATTCATGGCTCACAGAGGTCCATACTGTTCTTTCCTGTTCCGCATCGACTGATGAAACCACTGAACAGTACAGAAATACACAGAGTAATAATGTTTTTGTGAATAGAGTAAATCCCATGCCAATCCCCCCTTGCTGACCAGAGGACAGATCTCCCCTGACAGTTCCATTTATTGATTTTATTGCAGGATCAAAGGAATAACTTCGTTCAATCCATGTCCCAGTTAGGAGATATTATAGCCATGAGAACTATGCAGGTCAACGTGGAGCTGAAAACTGTCAGCTATCAGCTATCGGGTTAAGGGTGAGATTCTTCGGCTGTTGCCTCAGAATGGTAGTATTAAAAGTACTCTTTCAGGTATTTCCCGGTGTAAGACTTCTTCTCTTTTGCAACGCGCTCCGGTGTTCCTTCAGAGACGATGGAACCACCCTGGTCCCCTCCTTCAGGTCCGATATCAATAATCCAGTCAGCGCTTTTTATGACATCCATGTTATGTTCTACCAGCAGCACCGTGTTGCCGGCAGAGACCAGGTCATTCAGGACAATGAGCAGCTTTCTGATGTCATCAGGGTGGAGTCCCACTGTTGGTTCATCAAGGATATAGAAGTAGTCCTTTCTGTTCAAGAGTCCGAGTTCAGCACATATTTTAAGACGCTGGGCCTCTCCTCCTGATAGTGTTGTTGCGGACTGCCCGAGCCTGAGATAACCGAGCCCCACGGACTCCATCAATCTCAGTTTATTTACCAGGGCAGGAGTGCGCCTGAAAAATTCAGCTGCTTCATGAACAGTAAGGTTCAGGACATCAGAGATGTTTTTGCCGTTGTATGTGACATTCAGGACTTCTGGTTTATACCGCTTCCCGTGGCACTCCTCACACTGCACATAGAGGTCTTCAAAAAAGTACATCTCAAGCTGTTCAGAACCTGCTCCGTTGCATGTTTCGCAGCGGCCTCCCTCTGTGTTGAATGAAAAATGGCCGGGCTTGTAGCCGAGCATTTTAGACTTGGGCTGGTCAGCAAAAAGCTTTCTTATCGGGTCGAAGGCTTTCAGATAGGTGACCGGGTTTGAGCGGGGGCTCTTGCCTATCGGCTGCTGGTCTATGATCTTAATGCCTTTCAGTTGGTCAAGTCCTTTGATAGATTCATAGGGAGCCGGTGCGTCAAACTCAAGTTTAAAGTGTTTGGCAATAGCTTTATACAGGGTGCTCTTTACAATGGTGGTCTTGCCTGAACCAGAAACACCGGTGACACAGGTCAGGGTTTTCAGAGGTATCCTGATATCAATATGTTTCAGGTTGTTTCCCGAAGCCCCTTTTATCTGAAGAAATTTCCGGTTTCCCTTTCTTCTGACCCTTGGCAGGGGAATGCTGTTCAGATCATGGAGGTACTCTGATGTTAATGTTTCGCTTTGGTCAAATTTTGATTTTGGCCCTGCGAAAACAATTTCCCCTCCTTTTTCCCCTCCTCCCGGACCGAGTTCAACAACCCAGTCCGCAGAATCGATAACTGACTTATCATGTTCAACCGCTATGATGGTGTTCCCCATGCCGGCAAGTTCTTTCATTATTTCCGAGATCCGGTCGACATCCCTTTGATGAAGCCCTACTGTGGGCTCGTCTAAAACATAGAGCGTTCCTGTAAGCCGGGAAGCAAGCTGGTTTGAGAGATTTATGCGCTGAGCCTCCCCGCCTGAGAGTGTTTTTGACTCCCTGTTCAGGGTAAGGTAGCCAATGCCCACCCTGATCAGGAACCCGAGCTTCAGCTCGAGCTGTCGCAGAATCTCGGCAGATATTTCCCGTTCAGATTTGGTCAAATGAATTCGGGAGAAAAAATCACTCATCTCGAAAATTGACATCTGTGACAGCCGGGCAATGTCCATGTTGTCTACCTTAAAAGCGAGCGCTTCAGGCTTGAGTCTGCTGCCGTTGCAGCTTTTGCATGTTATCGCTTTTCTGTACCTGCTGAGAAAAACCCTGACATGAAGTTTATAGCGTTTTCCTTCAAGTTCCTCAAAGAAATCATCAATCCCGTGAAATTCATCGCTCCCGCTGAATATCAGTTTTCGTGTTTTACCTGAAAGCTTTTTGTAGGGGACATTCAGCTTGATTCCATGGGATCCTGCTGCCTTCGCAAACTGTCTGTACCACCATTTTGCAGCGGGTTTGCTCCACGGTTCAATTGCTCCTTGTTTCAGGCTCAGGTCCTTATCCGGGACAACGGTGTCCTCAGAGTATTCAAGGGTGTTACCGAAGCCTTTACAATCCGGGCATGCCCCGAGCGGGTGGTTCGAGGAAAAGAGCAGCGGCTGCGGCGGAACTATTTCCCTGTCGCAGTCAAGGCACCGATACTCCCCATGAAAAAAAAGGGTCCTGTTTTTGTCCTGCGGATCACCCACAATTTCAATCTTTACATTTCTGTCTCCCTGTTCCCATGCTGTCTCAACTGAATCGGAGAGACGGGGTTCATCTTTTATAATGAGGCGGTCCAGTATGACTTCGTATTCTGCGGTTTTCGGAGTTGACTGATATTCCCGTATTCTGTGAAACCCTTTTTTCTGTAAATCCTCAGGGGTATCGTCTGAATCGAAAATGATCATGGCCTTTGCCCCGGAATGCTTTTCAACAAGTTCCCTGACAACAGAAGAGGGCGTCCATGCCTGCAATGGCTTGCCGCACTCTGGACAGAAAGGGCTCGAAATTTTGGCGTACAACAGCCTGAGGTAATCATAGATCTCGGTAGTTGTTCCGACCGTGGATCGGGAACTCTTAACAGGGTTCCTCTGTTCAAGCGCGATGGCAGGCCTTATATTGCGGATCGAGTCAACATCAGGGCGGTCGAGTTTCTCAAGAAAAAGCCGCGCATACGTTGAGAGGGATTCAATAAATCTCCACTGCCCCTCAGCAAAGATGGTGTCAAAGGCGAGAGATGACTTTCCTGAACCAGAAACACCGGTAACCGCGATAAATTTATTGTGGGGCAGCTTCAGGCTGATATTTTTCAGGTTGTTCTGTTTTGCCCCTTCAATTATAAGTTGGTCAATGGACATCCGAATATTTTAACAGTATGGGGCCTGGCTTTGAAACAGGAGATAGTAGCGATTATTTCATAATAGGTCAGACTCTCGAGTCAGAGAGGATTTTATTCACTTTTTTTGCTACCAGGGATATTTGTTATAATCCAGACTAAATCATCAATTAATGTTTAATATGGCTACCACAGCGGCTTGTTGCAGCAGGCTCCAGCAGCCCGGGACAGAGAGGAGGGATCATATGGTATTTGGAAAAGAGATCAGCATTCAGACGAAAGGGTTTTCAGACATTCATGATATCACCGGCGAGGTCCAGGATATTGTTTTAACGTCTAAAATCAAAGACGGGATCGTCCATGTATTTGCTGTCGGGTCTACCGCATCTGTTACGACGATCGAATACGAACCAGCGCTGGTGAAGGACATGCAGGACCAACTCGAGAATTTCGCGTCTAAAACCATGCACAGCAGGCATTCTCAGACATGGGGGGATGACAACGGCTTCTCCCATATCCGCGCGACATTTATGGGGCCGGGCATGACCGCGCCGGTCTCAAAGGGGGGTGTTGTGCTTGGAACGTGGCAGCAGATTGTGGTGATTGATCATGACAACCGGCCGAGATCGAGGAAGATATTTATTCAGGTGGTGGGGGAGTAGGTTTGAGCCATTTTTTTATTGTTGGAATGGGGTTTCGGCCCCAAACGACGAGTTCATTCTTTTTTACGCAAAAAAGAACGAACCAAGAAAAGGCGCCCAGAGTGATTGCTTAGATTCCGTGATATTCCGGTCTGAACACTGAATTTAAAAAAACTCGGTCGTATCGACCTCAGACAGTTTTTAAATTCTTAACGTGTTCAAACCTCCATATCCCGGAAGCAATCAAGTGGGGTGTTAAAGACAAAGATGAAAAGGAAAAGGACTCACTGCGACTTCATCAGCGCGTGAGCAACTCCTCAACACCGAAATCAGGGGCAATATTCAGAAGCAGATATAACTTGTCAGTTAACAGGATAATTCCGAATCCGATAAGGAGAAGACCGCTGACGATCATGACCAGCTTCATGTACTTCTGGATTATCCTGAAGCTGCTGAGAAAGGTATTCATGGCCATGGACGCTGCCAGAAACGGTATGGCAAGACCGAGGGAATAAATAAGTAAAAGCTTGAACCCCTCATAAGCAGACCCTGTTGTGCTGGCAACGAGAAGGATTGAGCCGAGAATGGGTCCTATGCAGGGGGTCCATCCGGCGCCGAACGTCAGGCCTACTATAAAAGAGCCGAAATACCCGCGGGGTTTTGACTGAAGATGGACTCTCTTGTCTGATGCAAGAAAGGATAACTTGAAGACTCCCATTACATAGAGCCCCATGAGGATTATTATCACCCCCCCGATTATCCTGATGTGATCATAATAGATGGCAAAATACTTCCCCACATAGGATGAAGAAATGCCCAGCAGGATAAAGACCAGTGAAAATCCTGCTACAAAGGCGGAGGAATTCATTAAGGTAAGCTTTCTCAGGCGCGCCTTGTCTTCTTTCTTGAAATCTTCAAAGGATACCCCTGTGATAAAGGACATGTAGGAGGGGATCAAAGGGAGAACGCATGGCGAGAGAAATGAGAGTATTCCGCCTAAAAATGCTGTAATATAGCCAACCTGTGTCATATTATATGATCAATTTTTCCTTATGTATAATGTATGTGTGTTGTACAGTTAATATTACAGGAAATGAAACTAATTAAGCCACAGAGTCATCGAAATTATTCCTCTGATTTCCCGTCAACCAGGTCAAAAATAGCCGTGCTTTTGTCCTGCACGATAAATTCACCATGATTTGATACATGAGCCAGCAGCTTTATCTGATTATAGGTGGTATGAGCAGCTGATTTAATGGTTCCAATACATGTAAAGGTCAGGACAAGTGCAAGAATATAGCTGATGGGTTTGACAACTGAATACCATTTCAGTGTAAAGAGGGACAGCAGCCCGTCCTGGCCCATGTTATAGAGGAGCCTGATTACGTAGCCGAGCATAACAACGAAAAAAGCCGCTCCTATCAATCCAAAGATGAGATAGACCCGGGCATCACTTGGATTATCAGTAATATGAATCCATTCAGCCCGGGGATTTACCTTGACAGTAATAAGTCTGAATATCCAGTAGCACAGTAAAGCAATGCATGCAATGTTGAGAACATTCGCAAGATGCCCTCTCTGGTCCAAAAGCCATTGATACAGGGCGGAGCCTTTAAAGTGAGCAAACATCCGGCACTGACTTCTTTTTGGTTCGATTGTTGAGCCTGATCTTTTGAATCTCATTGCTTATATTTTTAACGGTGCGGTGCTGTAAAACTTTAGCTCAGGGGCTTTCACTCGGGAAAGAAATGCGAGGCGCAGACAATTATCCGTTATAGTTAGCCTTGAGAACTCCTGTCTGCTCTTTTCTGAACCGGTCAAACCTGTTATCAGCGATCGCTTTTCTCATATTCTTGAAGAATTCCAGGTAAAAGTGAAGGTTGTGAAGGGAGTTCAGCCTCATCGAAAGGATCTCCCTGCTCAGGAAGAGGTGTCTCAGGTAGGAACGGGAGAAGTTTGTACAGGTGTAGCAGCTGCAGTTTTGATCGAGAGGGGACGGGTCTTTTTTGAACTCTTTACGTTTAATGCTGATTCTGCCGTGGCTGGTAAATAATGTTCCGTTGCGGGCATTACGGGTAGGCATTACACAGTCAAACATGTCCACCCCCGCTGACACTGATTCCAGAACATCCAGCAGGTCTCCTATGCCCATGAGATAACGGGGTTTTCCTTCCGGGAGCAGCGGCGTGGTATAGTTTACCATCTCATACATTAATTCCTTTGGCTCTCCCACGCTGAGGCCTCCAAGAGCATAACCGTCAAAGTCGAGCTCGAGCAGTTCCCCTGTACTCTGTTGTCGCAGGTCCTTGTACATACTTCCCTGAACAATACCGAACAGGGCCTGCCCCGGATTTCTGGACTGCATGCATTTTTGGGCCCATGCAGTTGTTAATTTCAGTGAACTAAGGGCATAGTCCCTGTCTGCGGGGTAAGGAGTGCACTCATCAAATATCATTGCAATATCTGATCCGAGGGCGCCCTGGATTTCCATTACAAGTTCTGCTGTCAGAAAATGGAGTGAACCATCAATATGAGACCTGAACTCTACCCCGTTGTCCCTGATTTTCCGCAGCGGTGAAAGACTGAAGACCTGAAAGCCGCCGCTGTCAGTCAATATGGGGCCGCTCCAGTCCATGAATCTGTGCAGGCCGCCTACTTCCCTTATTACATCATGGCCCGGCCGCAGGTAGAGATGATAGGTATTTGACAGAATGATTTCGGCACCCAGCTCTTTCATCTCAACCGGGCTCATTGACTTGACAGAGGCGTTCGTGCCGACAGGCATAAACGCAGGGGTGTGTATTGTCCCACGGCGGGTTGTGATCTGCCCGAGTCGTGCATTGCCGTCTGTGTTGATAAGTTCAAACTTCATGATAGAGTGTACGTGTTCGGCCGGCCCCCGGCCTCTGAACGGTTCTATGGAAATTAGCCCATATTGATCAGGAATATATTAGTCACAGGTTGTATCTGTAATGCGGGCTAATAATGTGCTTGATAAATACCTGCAGCGATTGCCAGAAAGCTGAGGCCAAGGACAAACCAGTGGAATCCCTGGAGCAGGTTGAAAACCTTTTTCATATTCGCCTGTTCCCCCGGCTTTGAAAAGAGCTTCTTGAAGATCAGTTTTTCAAGGCCGAACAGGAGTGAGGCATAAAAGGTCCAGACGAAAAGCATGATCCATACCCCGACACTCAGACCCTTTTCGTAGATTAAATAGAACCCTGACAGCCCCGCAAGAATTACCATGAACTTGGCGATCTTGCCAAATCTGTGCTCCACTCCCTGAAACATAAGGACCATTTCAAGAGACTGATCCATGCGCAGTATCATGGGGAATGTTACCAGTGTTACAAAGGACACACCGCCTATCCAGATAACCACGGACAATACATGGATTGTTAATGCGGCTGAGCCGGGCAAGAGAAAGCGCGGTATCTTCTGATATTACCCGATGCTTGTAATAATAAGAATGGAATGATCCGGCCAGTTCCTGCAGGTAATAGGTTATTCTGTGGGGTTCAAAATAGAGTGCCGCACCCTCGAAAACCGCAGGGTACTGCAGCAGCTTTTTTATCAGAGCGATCTCCTCCTGTTCTCCGAGCAGCGAAAGGTCAGCATTCTGTATGTTCTCTTTTTCTACTCCGTCCACACTCTTTTCCCCGGCCTGACGGAAGAGGCTTGATATTCGGGCGAACGCGTACTGCACATAAAAAACCGGGTTTTCGGATGACTGCTCCTTTGCAATATCAAGATCAAAGTCAAGGTGGCTGTCAGCTTTTCTCGTAAGGAAGATAAATTTAGTTATATCAGAGCCGACTTCGTCAATGACCTCCCGCAAGGTAATAAATTCTCCTGCTCTCTTGGACATCTGCACAGGCTCACCGTGCCGGAGAAGTGAAACCATCTGGATCAGTATGACCTTGAACCTGTCTTTGGGAAGATCAAAAGCCTCAAGTACTGACCTGATCCGCGGGATATACCCGTGATGGTCAGCGCCCCATATATCAATAATTGTTTCAAACCCTCTGTCAAGCTTGTCTTTGTGATAGCAGATATCAGATGCAAAATAGGTGAACTCGCCGTCCTGCTTCTTCACAACGCGGTCCTTGTCATCTTCAAATTCAGACGATTTAAACCAGAGGGCCCCGTCCTTTTCATACGTAAGATCCTTTGATTTCAGGGCATTCAGTGCTTCTGATACTTTGCCTTTGGTGTGAAGCTCCTTTTCGCTCTGCCATTTGTCAAAAATGACTCCAAAGTCTTTCAAGTCTTTGGCAAGGTTTGTCAGCATCATTTTATAGGAAAAGCTGGTCATGAATTCGCCGCACTCTTCAAAGGACTTATTCCTGTAGGTATCACCGCCCTGCTTCTGTATTTCCTTTGCAATAAGTTCGATATAATCGCCCTTGTATCCATTTTCAGGAAAGGGGGCATCATTTCCCAGCAGCTGCTGATAACGGGCATGCACTGACTGACCAAGAAGTTTGACCTGCAGTCCGGCATCATTGATGTAGAATTCCCGCTGTACACTGAATCCTGCTGAAGCCAGAATGTTGCAGAGGGCGTTTCCAACCGCGGCCCCCCGTCCGTGTCCGATATGCAGCGGTCCTGTCGGATTTGCACTTACAAATTCTACCTGTATCTTTCGCCCCTTTCCGATATCTGTCATCAAGGCGGAGTGATCTTCTTCCAGAAGGGTTTTCAGGCTTGCATGAAAGTATCCGCGGGGGAAGGTGAAGTTGATAAAGCCCGGGCCGGCTACTTCAATTTTTTCAAAAAAGCCGGGGGACAGGTCATGTACAGTTTCAATAATTTCCTGCGCTATTATTTTTGGGCCTTTTTTCAGTAGTTTTGCCAGTTTCATGGCGATCGATGTGGCAAAATCACCCATGGAATTATTTTTCGGAAACTCTCCGTCAATATCGGGCAGACTCTGCTGGTCCCATCTGTTTTTCAGCCTGTCCAGTGCTTTCGTTAATATATCAATAACATCCTGTTTCATGAACAATTAAGTTTAAAGGTCCCGTTTCGCTAAGTCAACTCATCCTGTATCCTGACAATTCACCCGGCCCTTTGGTATACTTGATATACAAACAAAAACAGGAGAACCGGTCGCAGAGGAGCAGAATAATTACTCAGGAGGGCAGTTATGACGGTCAACAAAGAATTGCTTGATATCCTTGCCTGTCCCCGCTGCAAGGGTGACATCATGATGAATGAGTCAGAGGACGGACTTATATGCGGCGCGTGCAAACTCCTCTACCCCATAGAGGATGGCATCCCGGTCATGCTTGTCGATGAAGCTCGAAAAATAGAAGATTAGCTCCACTACGGAACACCCTGCTGCATTTATTCATTCATCCCGAATATAATTCCTAATACAGTCTTAAAAATTATTAATAACAACAAACCTGTTCAATCCTCTATACTTATTACGTATTTCTGCTGTAGAACGTACACGTTCCGGAGTCAATATCAACAAAATGAATGCAAAGAAACGATATCAGATAATCATGGCGTCTGCCGGCGACATTGTCGTTGAAGACAAGATAGTACGTGAAGTATGCGATGGCATTAATGAGGGCATCTTACTCAATAATAAGAGCGCATCATATGAAGTGCGAAAGTGGGGTGAAGTCTTTTCCTCTGAGATGAGTTCTGACGGCATCGTAAAAAAACTTCAAGAGGAGTGCGATATCCTGATATGCATATTTCATAAAAGGTTCGGGACGACCTCAGTCCCCGGCAAATTTTGTAACCTGGGAACATTTCTGTCCGCTCCGGAGCTCTGGAAATCATTGACAAAGCCTCACATGATCTTTTTTTTCAAGGAAGTAAGCGTTCAGTCCCTGCAGGATATCACTGATCCTCAACTGCTCGACGTATTTAATCTGAAGGACAAACTGAAAAGCAGTACTGCCATGACGGTCGAGGACTTTAAATCGCCGGGAGAATTTTGCGAAAAGGTTCAGGACTGCCTGGACAGCCTGGCTGGACATATCAGCTCGTCGGCATAGTACCCTGTTAATTCTGCATTTTGTGTTCACTGATCATTGCTTTTTATTCAATGGATTAAACTTTACACTTTATCTTTTTCTGTTAAGCATGGTGTCGACTTGTTTTACACTAAGTGAAGGTTTGATAGCCCTAACCCCTTTTAAAATATGACTTTTATTATTGGCACAGGGCTTGCTTATTATTCATGTTATGGTAATGGAACTATCACTCTTTCTATCAGGTTATTCCTATGAATAATTCAGCACTTGCTGATCCACCGCCCTGCAGCAGTAACAGTTCGCAGGCCCGCACTGACAGGCGCAAGCAGCCAACTCGGATCATAAGCCGGTATACCTTCTTTGGAGGGAAGCGAATGACGGTGAGAAGGACGAATGACAAAAAAGCCCATCTCTTTGTTGACCTCTACAGCACCCGACTGCTTGCAGCCGTTATACTCCTGCTTCTCTTGAGCAGCCTCGATGCATACCTGACCCTTTCCCTGATCTATAAAGGGAGGGTTGTCGAGGCAAATCCGATCATGGCATATTTTCTTGATTACGGCATACTGCCGTTCACCTTTGTAAAGATCATGATTACGAGCACCGCGCTGATTGTCTTGTGTGTATTTAAGAATGTCAACCTGACCAGGATCAGCGTTCCCTTGACGATCAAGATTTATCTGGCGGTAATTGTGTATGAATGTTATCTCATGATGCTCTGACCCGCCCGATCGTGTTTGACCAAAGAGGCCCCTCAAAGTAAAATACCCACCATGATACATCAGGAAGAGGCCTAGCCGGAGGAGGACCCGTTGTGTCCGGAACAGGCACAAGGGCCCGTTATTTCGTATTGTATCCCGCCGGATGTCACAATAAGAGAAACCAGCACAGAGAGCTCAGTATCATGACAGGGGAGCGGAAAAATCGCATTGATATTCTGCTTGAGACCGGGACTCGACCCCTGCTCAATGAAAACACGTTTAGGGAGGTGCAGTGAGGGTTCAGGGTAGGGCAGTTGATCTTACTGCCGGGAGCATCTGGAAAAATATCTGGCATATGTCGTGGTCAATGATTCTCGTGATGTTCCTTAATTTCCTCGTTGGAATCACAGACATTTATGTTGCCGGGTTTCTCGGCCCTGAAATACAGGCGGTCGTCGGTTTTGTCGGGGAACTCTATTTTTTTATCATCATCGTTGCAAATGCCATCAGTATCGGCACCGTGGCAATCGTTTCCCGGGCTGTTGGTTCTGGTGACACGGAAGGGGCCCTCTCTGCTGCCCGTCAGTCCCTGCTTCTGGGTGCTGTCTGCGCCCTTGCGCTTATGATGGCAGGAATTCTTTTCAGGGATGCTCTCATAGCGGTTGCGGGCTTTCCTGAAAATGTTCGCACAATTGCCGCCGAGTTTTTCGTGATCTTTGCGGTTGCCCTGGTTCCGAATTACCTGCTGATAATATCCAATGCTATATTCCGTGCTGGCGGTGAGGTAAAGCTGACACTGACAGCGATGTTTGTTGCCAGTCTCGTTAATATTGTATTAGACTTTCTCCTTGTTTTCGGACTATTTTCTTTTCAGGGCATCGGGTACCGGGGCATAGCGGTCTCTACCGCTTTGGCGATGACCGCCGGGATGATGATCTGTATTGCCCTGTTCAGACAGAGCAGATGGCAGAAGATATTTCACGGAACGTGGCACCTGTATAAAGATCTTGTTCGGAGATTCTTTGTTTTAAGCTGGCCGGCAGCACTGCTTCAGGTGTCATGGAACACCGGAAATATAGTCATTTATAACATTCTCGGCCGTCTTGATGAAGGAAGCATTACCGCTATGGCAGCTCTTACAAGCGGCCTCAGAATCGAGGCGATTATTTATCTTCCGATGTTTGCCCTCAACATGGCCGGGTCTGTACTGACCGGGCAGAACCTCGGGGCCGGGATGCCGGAAAGAGCTGAGAAGATAGGATGGAAAATAGCTTTTGCCGGAGTTGTTTTTGTCTCTCTCCTGGCAGTACCGGTTTTCATCTGGGCAGGTGCGCTATCCTCATCTGTTGCAAAGGACCCCCAGGTCCTGGCTGAGACTGTTCGTTATCTCAGGATTATGATGCTTTCTGAACCATTTATGGCGTTGAGCCTGATCCTGGGGGGCTGTCTGCAGGGGGCCGGAGACACAAAAGGGGCGATGTTTATCATCGTCGGGGCGCTCTGGATAGTCCGCCTCCCCCTGGCTTATATCATCGCTGTTATAGCTGGTTACGGCGCATACGGCGTTTGGCTTGCTATGGTAATCTCGATGTTTTTCCAGGGAATTGCGATGACGCTCCGTTACAGACGGGGGCGATGGAAAGACTTGAAATATTGAGATAACGTGATACAATAGCAACAATGGACAATCGGAACAATAAGCGGTTGCAGATTCAACTCGCTGCAATAAGTTGACAGGAAAAATCCTGTGGTCCGCTGTCTGTTTCTTTATCCCCTGCCGGTAAGCTCTTTCAGTTTCTCAGTAATTGCCTCAGGCTCAGCTTCCACCTTCTGCGGGCGAATAGATTCAATGTCTATTCCAGCCAGTTTTTTCAGTGATGGGCATTGCGGGATAGGAATATCAGGGTAGTGCTTCTGAAAGTCAGGAAATTTTGCCGGAGATGCGGTCTCGAGAACCGCAACTATCGAATCCTCAGTGTTAAAGTACTGCCGGTATCTGAATGAAGCTGCTACCCCTATTGCTCCATGGGGCTCCAGAACAAGCTTGTTTCTCCGCCAGAACCGCACAATATGAGCCTCTATATCCTCATTTGTAATAATATCCTCACCAAAGACATCCTTGCGCAGGTTATCTGCCACATCAGGCGTAACGCTTCTTTTTTCCGCAAGAATATCAGGAATGTTATGAGGAGATTCTCCGTAGAGAAAAAGGATGCGTTCAAGGTTTGATGGTACGGAGATATCCATGGAGTTTGCAAGTGTCTGCTTGTTGATGAGACTGCCTGAAGACGAACCTTTGCCAACAATATTTGCAAAGATATTATTTGCGTTTGTTGCTGCAATAAACATCTTAACCGGCAGGCCCATGCGCTTAGCCATCAAACCCGCGGTCAGATTACCGAGATTACCGGAGGGGACAGAAAAGAGAATATTCTTATCAGGAAAGCGTTTGTTGAGTTCTGCCCAGACAAAGAAGTAGTAAATGGTCTGGGGAATAAGTCTCCAGAGGGATATTGAGTTCGCAGTTGTGAGGTTGAATCTTTCCCTGATGCTGTCATTATTCAGCAGGCTCTTGGCCAACCGCTGACAGTCATCAAAATTACCGTTAATCGGAAGGGCCCCGACATTTCCGCTGACAGAAAGCATCTGCTTTTCCTGAACATTTGAGACCCCGTCTGCTGGGTAGAGGACAAGGACATGAGTATGGGGAAGACCGTGAAAAGCTGTTTGTATGGCAGTCCCTGTATCGCCTGATGTTGCAACAATAATAGTGGCCTCTCTCTTATTAACCGAAAGGTAGTAACTTATAAGCCGTGCCAGAAATCTGGCGGCAAAGTCCTTGAAGCTGCAGGAAGGGCCCCTGTCGAGACGTGCTATTACAAGCCCGTTATCGTTCAATGCATCATCAATAGGAATAGTTGTTTTACTATAGGCCCCATCACAGATTTCCGCCAGCGTGGTATCCGGCACGCCTTCACGGGGCAGAAACCCCCTCATTATGATCCATGCCAGTTCCGGATACGTCAAGTCTGATAAACGGTTTATGATTTCTTCAGAAAAGTGAGGGATAGTGGAGGGCATAAAAAGCCCGTAGTCAGGACTCAGCCCTCTTTCAAGGACGACTTGCCATTGATATTTGTGTTCCCCCTGACTGCTCCGCGTTGATACAAAAACAGGACTCTCCGCGAAGCTGTCACCAAGTATGTCCTGAAGTCTGGAAATATCCATGTAATCAAGCCTCCTTCTAAAAAAGGGAACCGGGTTTATTTCCCTTTCGATAGGAATATATTATAATTTATTGAAGGGTTTCTATGTGGTCAAGACTATACTATTTTAAGCGAAATTTCCCATAATTTAATCGTGTTTATTTAAAAAATCCATGAAAATCACAAAAAAGCATCTTGTCTACGGGTAAAAAAATGGACAATCTCCTCTTTTTGTTTGACTTTTCAATAAAAAAATGCCATATTGTATAAATGCTTCAGGAGTTTTTGTAATTTGTAATGCCACAAAGACTTTAAGCTTTGTGGCATTTTTTATCGGATCAGGATTCCACAGGAATTCTGATTATTTATAAGGAGGGAAGTTAGCATGGCAAATGGAACAGTAAAGTGGTTTAATGAAGCCAAGGGTTTTGGTTTCATAACTCAGGATGATGGAGGACCCGATGTGTTCGCGCACTATTCTGAGATCCAGGGTGAAGGCTTTAAAAGCTTGAACGAGGGTGACAGCGTAAGTTTTGAAATTGTAGAAGGTGACAAAGGTCCGAAAGCTACTAATATTCAGAAAGCCTAATAAAAGTAAAGCAAGCTCTGTTTAACAGGGCTTGCTTTTTTTATCTGACAGCCGCAGCATATCCCCGGTTTTAAAAACAATCAATTATTAAGAGCAGCTGCAACTGAATCTGTCAAGGCGTAATTGATCAGGCTATTGAACAGCTCATGTCCTGGCCGCAGCACATGGGGGACTTAATCTTGCCATGACCATTTGGACATTTAGAGACCTGCACTTCTGTCCCATCATCCACCTTCAACGTATCATCAACGAGTGGCGCATCGCATGCAGCGCACGTTGCATTTACCGCCATACCACATTTTGAACATTTGTATGTAGCCATTTTACCTGCCTCCTTATGTTTTTAGCCGGGTTATTTATTGAGCATGTATCAATTATAGCTTAAAATTACTCAGGGCACTGCATTATCTTTCGGTAGACAGATCAGGGTTTTAATGATAAGAGATACCTATAGATGTTCTCCGTCTCATTTCAACCGGGAGAGAAGCTGTGATCAAAACTGATTTAAGGCAGATTGTTCATGCATTATCCGATATGCTGGATCTTGTAGGAGTAGATGAACTCTATCACAGCAAGCGCGTTGCCTTTATGTCTGCTGAGTGCAGCAGATTGGTGAACTTGAGTGAGGAAGAGCGCGACACAGTTTACGATGCGTCTCTTCTTCATGACTGTGGTGTATCTTCCACCCATACTCATAAATACCTGATATCTGAACTTGACTGGTCAGACTCAGAGGCCCACTGCATCAAAGGGCATGATCTTCTGGCGGAAGAGGATTTATTCAGTAATCTGGCCCCGATAATTCTCTCTCATCACACTCACTGGGATGTATTGCATACAAAAGATATTTCTCCTGAGAATGCGCTGATCAGCAACTGTATCTACCTGGCTGACAGGGTGGATGCATTAATAACGCAAAACAAGGGCTGTGAGTTGCTGCTGGTCAAGGATAGCATCCGCGAAACAATAAAAAACTATCGAGGCTCTTTTTTCGCACCAGAGCTGGTGGATGTCTTTCTGGATGTCTCGCAGAGCGAGTTTTTCTGGCTCAGCATGATGCCTCACCATCTTACGAAGTACATCGCGGAAATGTCAGCCATGAAAAAACCGCACTATCTCGACCACAACGCTCTTATGCATATTGCGAACATGTTTGCCACCATTGTAGATGCTAAAAGTCATTACACCGTAGAACACTCAAGAGGAGTTGCACGGCTGGCAGCACATATTGCTTCAGAGCTTGGCATGGGCAGGGAGAAGTGTGTTGAACTGAATGTTGCCGGTCTTCTGCACGATATCGGGAAACTGAAGATTCCTGATGAAATTCTTGAAAAGCCCGGCCCCCTGACTCCCGCTGAAAGAGCTGTTATGAAATCCCACAGCTTCGAAAGCTACCAGATCCTGAAGTCTATAGGGGGCTTTGATGACATCAGCAAATGGGCTGCCTTTCATCACGAGTATATATCCGGAGAGGGCTATCCCTTTCATCTCCATAAAGATCAGCTGCCGGAAGAAGCCAGAATTATCAGTGTTGCCGATGTGTTTCAGGCGTTAGTCCAGGACCGTCCCTATCGCTCCTCTGCTGAGCCTCAAAAAGTGCGGGCAATGCTCGAGGAGATGGGATCAAGCGATAAGCTGGATTCAGATCTTGTTGGTTTTGTGAATAACAATATGGAAACCTGCTGGAACGCTGCTACAGCATAACAGGATAATGAGCGAATGAAATTATACAAAGACGTCGGGAGGGTCAATTTCAGTCAATAAAAAAGGCAGAGCCGTGAATGGCCCTGCCTGAGCGGTACTCTTTAAATATTTTCAGGCGGTTTAATCTTTAATCGTTTTTGTTTTCCCATTGGCAATCACAGACTTTATGCCATTTCCCACTCCGCTGGCACTTGCGTACATCTGGCTCTTGCCAATTATTTGGTGATTTCTGGCTTTTAAGACAAAGTAATGCTTGCCATTTTTTGCTTCTTTTCGTTCAAAGCCATCTTTGTTTCCACAGTTAGACTGGACAGAGACGATCCCTCTTTTGCATCCTGTCCTGGTTGCATACTGTTGACTGGATAAAATCGTTTCTTTGTTCCGTGCCTGCAGATTAAACGTATACTTACCGTTCTTGCCCTTCTTAATCTCATACAATCCTGATGCCATATATCCCTCCTTTTATGTTGGGGTTGCTTATGGTTATACCTCCTGGTGGATAAATTGCCGTATCGTTATTGAGATCTTCTATGGAACATTTATGCTTTTCTGAAATAATTATGGTATATGAACAGGTGCAGCTCTATTAGTAAGAAACGCATAAATCTTCACTAGTATGAGAAATCTTTGAAGAGGAGTCAAGAAAAAAGAGGTTTAAATGAATAATGACTTGATAATCTTTTTTACTATCTTCAGCGTCTCAACCGAGAGGTTCAATGATTTATTCAAATGATCAGTAACTGTATAGGTAGATCCAGAGGCTGCACGGAACAGCATGACCTTCCCGTCAACTCCGCCCACCAGGACGTCATTCTGCCCGTCATTGTTCCAGTCAGCAATATAAAGACGTGAACGGGGCACGCCCTTAGAGGAAGGAAAACGAAGAGGATTCCCGTTTTTCAGGAAAAGTTTCTCAGCCCGGTTAAATGCAGGGTTGTCATTTGATGCAACATTTTTAAGATAATAAACATAGCCTTCTAATTCACCAATCAGTATGTCTTTTAACCCGTCATCATTCCAGTCAAATATTCTCGGTGCAGCCCGTGAACCAATGTCCAAGACATTTCCCCCTGCTACAAGAAGATAGGAGGTGGCAAAATCCGGTTCAGCGTTCGTTCCCTCATTTAAATAAACATGAATGGTTCCCTCAAAATTGCCGATGAGCAGGTCTTTCCGCCCATCTTCATTCCAGTCATTGACGATCGGCGCTGCTCTCATGCCAACGTCTATCTCTGTTCCTCCTGCCTGGATTATTGAACCGCCCTCCAGGATTGGGTCACTGTTGTCATGTCTGTTCAGAAACAGATGAACATGGCCATCACCATTACCGACGAGCAGGTCATGCAGTCCATCATTGTTCCAGTCCACGACTGTCGGGTAGGAACCCTGTCAACCCTCTGCAAGGACTGTTAATGGCTCACAGATATTTGTGCATGTCTGGATCTGCTGAGCAACATTAAAAGAAGGCTCTGAATCAGAGCCGATATTTTCATAGAAACTGATATATCCGCTCTTTGGTTTATTATCATCATAAGTTCTGTTGCCAACCAAGAGGTCTTTTTTCCCATCATTGTTCCAGTCAAATACATGGGGAACTGACCAGTTATTGGCTTTCAGATCTGATGCACCATCCTGGGTATAGGTTCCTGGCAGGAGCATAGTCTGATAGTCTGAATAATACGCATTGTTAATGAGGAAGAAAAGGATTGCTATGACGGGTAAGATGGTGATTAACGCTAAGCCCTGTCTGCTGAATAGATTGATTATAACACCTCGTTTTTTTATAGAACGTCCGTAAATTAAGTTTAAGGGAGTATTTGATTCCAAGTCAAACCTTGAGCGAAGAAATGAAATGATCTAATATAAGCTCACAAACCTGTCACACGGAGAGACACTGATTCATGCTAAAGGGAGGTTGAAGAAAAAAACGTGATGGTAGAGATTTAAAATACAGAGCCCGCTCATACTCAGCACGCACTGTTCAACAAATTTAAATTCAGGAGAGAGAGTTTTTTATTGTTCTCTTTTCCAGAATTCTGAAGTTGATGGATCATTTATAAGAGGGGATACTTTTCAGGCTTAGGCTTTAATAAGCACTACAGATAATCGATTGCATGGCAGTGTCAGATCTTCAGAAAAACATAAAGATCGGATATCTGACACTACCTGTTCAATTTCCCTCATACCTTCACGATTTACCCTCAAGATATATATTGAAAATCCGTTTAATAGTTTATATCCCTAAATGCTATGGAGCGTACGGGGAGCAAATACTATAGGAGGTGTTGTAAATGCAAACAAAACTGAAATATCCGATCTATGCTGTTCTGCTGCTTGGGGTGGCCGTCCTTGTATGGGCCTGTGGA
>CAMYND010000006.1 GCA_947259645.1 Thermodesulfovibrionia bacterium
GGGATTTATATAGTTTTTTGCTTCGCTGAAAAACCTTATAATCAGTTTTTTCCCCGGGTCATAGAGTGCATGATCAAAATCAGTGCGAGGCACCCCCTCAAGATAGGGAGGATTAAAAAGGATAACATCAAATGAGATATGCTTTTCCAGGGGAGAGAAAAGGTCTCCCTCCAGAACCGACACAATGTTGTTCATACCATTGTCAGCTATATTTTTTCGTGCTGACAATACCGCTGAATGGTTAATATCAACAGCGATGACCTCTGCAGCTTTCATCCCGGCGGTTATCGCCTGTATTCCTGACCCTGTTCCCATATCAAGAACGGTCGCACCGCTCTTGATATCAAGGTTTTCCGCCATAAATGCGCTTGTGTAAAAATACCCGGGGTTGAATACCCTGTCTGATATCGAATAGGTTCTTCCCAGGACCGTGACCCGGTGCTTTCCAAACTTCTGGACCGCCTTGATCAACCACACGATAATCGGCTGTTTGAGCTTATTAACCATGCTTGCCTGAACGTATTATTCCTCTTTTGATACACTTTTTTTGTTCTGGACTTTCAGGCTGGGGGACAGGGACTCAGTTATTTTCCTGCCCGGTCTTTCTAATACTTATATATCACCATCCCTGTCAACAGCTTGGGATAAAAATAGGTTGATTTGGGAGGCATGCGTTCCCCGGCAAGGGCAACATCCTTGAGGTCATGTATTTTTGTGTCATTCAGAAAGAACACAGCCTCGAATGAACTCTTGACAGCCCTCTCAACAGCCAGGGCAGGATCCATCTCATATTCATAGTGCTCTACCTGTAACAGCTGTTCAAAGATAAATTTATGGAGCACTGAAACATCCAGCTTTCGCAAACATTCAGGAAGGTCAACTTCAATATTGGATTCATGAAAGGACAGCGTGTAGTAGGAGTCGGTGTTGGTGAGATACATGCCGAAAGTATGTTGTTTCCCGTGCATTATTCTGATCATCTCGTCCCGTGCCTGCTCCGGGGAGATATCTTCGGAACTTACTCGTTTAACATCAAAATATTTTTTCAGCCTTTCTTTGGGGTGAATGTCTGAATCAATTTCCACCATGCGGTGCGTGGGCAGCAGGGTCAACCCCTCTTCTTCCATGTTGGAGAGAAACATGAGGACATAATCATGCGGCCCATTTCCGTTCTGTCCCGACCCCTTTGCTTCCATCTCTTTCTTAAATGTGAGGGCAGTCTCATAGCGATGATGTCCATCTGCAATGAAAACGTCCTTGTCTGACATTTCGTTTTTAATAACCTCAAGAGAATCGCTGTCAGTGATTCTCCACAAACGGTGAACAAAAGCATCATCACCTGTGAATTCGATAAAGGGCTTTGATTTTGCAATATCCTCAAGAATTGATGAAGCCTGCCTGTCTTCACTGCTGTAGAGAGAAAAAATAGGACTGGTGTTGGCACTGCAATGTCTCAGGATGTTTAATCTGTCTGATTTCGGCTTCGAATACGTCATCTCATGGGGGTGAATCTTTCCGGAGCCCAGATCTTCAATCCTGACAGCAGCCAGAAATCCCCTGGTGATTTTTTTCTGACCATTCAGTGTATAGGTTATTTCATAGCAGTAGAAAAAAGGCTCGGAATCATGTGTCAGAATCCCCTCTGTCAGCCAGTCACTTAAGTGGCGGGCAGCCCGTGTGTAGCGGTTGTCCTCTTCATTGTCATCGTCCCAGTCCTTGCCAAAGTCGATCCGGATGACGTTGTGCGGGTTTTTTCTGTATAAATCTTCCTTTAACTTTGGAGAAACAATATCGTAAGGCGGGGCCACAGTTGATGCAACATCCACCCTCTCAGGATTATAAAGTACGCCTTTAAATGGGATAATTTCTGCCATAGCTCGTGGTTTTCCTGCAAAATCTGAAATATCCTAACATTCAGAACAGGTTAATTTCAATTAATTCATCCATCCCGCTCCTGAGCATCAGCTACAGAGCCATTAAAAGGCTATTTCCCTCAATGTATTTAAAATTTAAATACAGCTACAAGTTATATTGCATTTAGTCATACAGGATAACTACAATAATAAGCGTCATGGTCCTGTACAGGAAATTCTCTGAGTATCTCAGACTTATAAAGTTTTCACATTCCATATTTGCGCTTCCTTTTGCATTTACCGCGGCGTTAATTGCTGCTGACGGTATACCGTCCTTTCAACAAATCTTCTGGATAACCGTGGCAATGGTGAGTGGCAGATCAGGGGCCATGGGAATGAACAGGATTGTTGACAGAAAATTTGATGCCCTTAACCCCAGGACCAAAGACCGGGAGCTCCCCCGGGGTGTTATTAAGACAGGGGAAGCCTATGTTTTTACCGCTATAACCTTTATTTTACTCCTTATCGCTGCATACAAACTGAATCCCCTCTGCCTTAAGCTTGCTCCCTATGTTCTGCTCCTGCTCATTACCTATTCCTATACCAAGCGTTTTACGTGGCTCTGCCACATCGTGCTGGGGATTGCCCTCGGAATCGCACCGCTCTGTGCCTGGATCGCTGTCCGGGGCACCTTTAACCCTGAAATTCTCCCGCTCTGTTTTGCGGTTATGTTCTGGGTTGCTGGATTTGATACTCTTTACGGGTTGCAGGATATGGACTTTGACAAAAAACAGGGGCTCTGTTCAATTCCGAGCATTTTCGGCGTAAACCGGTCGCTCTGGATCGCCCGGCTCTTCCATATTGTCACTATCGGCCTTCTGTTGATTCTTGTCCCCATATTTGAATTAAGCAATTTCTTTCTCCTGGGAATCCTTATCGCTGCCGGTCTGATGGTATATGAACACTCTCTTGTGAAGCCGACTGACCTGAGCAAACTCAACATCGCTTTTTTTAATATGAACGGGTACATCAGTATCACCGTATTTGTCTTTACCCTCTTTCATTACCTGATTCCCTAGCTTCTTATTTCAGTCAACTGCATGAAGATTGTTCTTCCTTGAAATAACGGGCCATATTTACTCTTTTATCTTTAAAAACAGGAAGCCTCCGGCAAGAGCGAACAGGACAGGACTGACCCAGGGCGCAAACCACGGCTGAAGCATACCTGTGTTCCCCATGGATATGCTGATTGAGTACAGCAGCCAGTAGAGCACAGTAGCGATAATCCCCAGTCCGGCCCCCCTGATTCCACCGCCCCATTTTTCATTCAGCGCCAGGGCAAGACCAAAGAGGACCATTACAAAATTGATTGAAGGGTACGCAAGCTTCTCATATAACCGCACAAGGTACTTGAGGTTCTTAAAACCCGCTTTTTCCAGCCTCTCGTAATAGGTGTACAACTCCATGAAGTTCATTTCTTTTGGCTTTTTCATCTCTTCCCTGAATATTTTCGGCTCTTCAATAGATGTTGATATGAGTGATTTGTGTTTACTGGTCGTGTTGTGACGAAAATCAAAGACCGTCACATTTCTGAGATTCCACTCGCCCTCTATCCATTCTGCCTCTTCAGCTTCTATCCGCTGTTCAAGTCCAAAGGTCTGATCAAAACTGAATATACTTGTTTTCAAGATCCGGTTGTTACTTTCAACGAATCCGTCTATGCGGATTAAACTTCCGTCGAGACCCCTCAGCCACAATGCTTCTTCCCTGTGAATAATCCGGGGGGACTCTTTTAAAATCTGTACTTTCCTTACCCATGTCGCCTTTCTTGTTGCTGCCGGCACAACTGTTTCACCCAGTATAAGCGCCAACATACTCATGAGAACACCAAGAATGAGAAAAGATGAAAACGCCTTTTTTATGCTCATGCCCGATGCCTTAATGACAATCGTCTCGCGCCACTTTGAGGCGATACCGACCGTAATAAGTATTGAAAACAATGATGCAAAGGGCAGCGTATATAAAATAGCCCTGGGAGATTGCAGCAGCAGGTACTTTATAATCAGGGAGAAGGGGGGCTTTTCTTTATAAAATTCAGGCGCCTTGTCAAAAAATTCCGCGACCATTGAGAGAGCGGTCAGCGTGATTAGTATAATCGTAAAATATCTGAAAAATTCTTTTAAGAAATATTTATGAAAAATCTTCATCTGTCTTCCTAAAATTTACGGATCGGTTTGTCCTTATGGGCGAAAAAGAAAAATAACGCGGCCACAGCTCCAAAAAAGATATCCGCGGCCCACCCTCCCAGAAAAGGGGATATCTTTCCCGATTCCGCAAGGCCCTCTGACATTATGAGGAGTGAGTAAAATAAAATGAGAACTGCCAGGCTCAGAGAAAAACCTCCCAGACGTCCTATCTTACCCACCCTGCTGGACAATGCAGGGCCCAGGGCACCAAATATCAGGCAGGCAAAGGGCATTGCTAACCGTTTATTCAGTTCCAGGTCCCATGAGACAGTGCTCTTTCGGCCGTTCCACAGAACCGATGTCTTTATTTCGTCCGGCTTGACCTTGTTGATTGATTCGACCCCGGTTGTGAGAATGAAATCATAGGAAGAAAAGGCGATCTCAGTGGAACTGCTTTCCTTAAAGGTATGAATAAAACCGTTATTCATGCTGAGCTTCATGAGCCCTTCCTTCGGGTATGAGCTGATTACTCCCCTTTCCGCGCCTATGACTACCGGCTTTTCCATGGATTCATCACTCTCTTTATAAATGAATATCCCCTGGAATTTGTCGTCTGAGAGAATCTTTTTCACATAAATCACTGTGCCTTTGAACACGTCAGAAAAGGTCTCTTCCTCAAAGGTCATGGCAGCCTTTTTCACAATCGATTCATGTATCGTCTGCTTCAGGGAGGTCATGCTTCTTGGCAGCAGATAGAGGCTGATAATGAGTAATGCAGAAAAACAGAGCACTGACAGGGTGAACGCTGCCCGGGAAATACCGGCAAAACTCATTCCACTCGCCTTTAATACGACAATCTCATTGTCTGTCGCCATTCTTCCATATGTCAGAAAAACCGCGACAAGAATGGCCATCGGGACTGAGAGCAGTAAAATTGAAGGCTGCAGATAAAGAAAAATCTTGAATACGTCAACAAAATCCGCCCCTCTCCCCATAAAGAGCCTTGTCAGCCTGACAAACTTCTCCATAAAGAGAAGTATTGACAAAGAAAATAAAATGACAACCAGATTTTTGGAAAGCTCTCTGAATATAGTTCTGTGTATGATCATGCTCTATGCCCGAAATTTTATTTTAACTGATAATTATAACAACTAAGCATGATCAAAGGGTAGGACAGGAATGCCAATGACAAATTTCAAACTAAAAAAGTCAAATAAATCTCTGATCACAAAATCATAAAGCTCACTACCATGAATTTTAGAATTTACCATTCAATTGTTATTTGAGCCTTCATATTTGTCATTGCCTGGTACGTGCTTCACTCAGGCCTCAGAGTATGGGCAGAAACTTCTCTATCTCATAGGCATGGACCTGGGTACGGTATTCATTCCACTCAATTTTTTTGTTCAGGATAAAGTTGTTGAATATATGGTCACCTACCGCCTTTCTGACTACTTCACTCTGCTCAGCTTTCTCAACTGCCTCGATTAAACTTCCGGGCAGTGTCCCGATACCCAAATCCTCTTTCTCTTCAGCGCTCAGTTCAAAAATGTCTCTCTCAATAGGCTCCGGAAGTTCATAGTTCTTCTCAATTCCCTCAAGGCCTGCCGCGAGCATGACTGAGAATGCGAGGTAGGGATTACATGCCGGATCCGGCGAACGCAACTCAATTCTGGTTGCATTCTCTTTACCGGGCTTATAGAGCGGGACCCGCACCAGGGCTGAACGGTTCCTCCGGGCCCAGGCAATATTTACCGGGGCCTCGTACCCCGGAACCAGTCGCTTATAGGAATTTACCCACTGGTTTGCAAAGGCGGTTATCTCCGGTGCATGCTTCAGGATTCCTGCGATGTATTTCTTTGCCAGATCTGAAAGGTAATATTTGTCATTGGCGTCATAAAAAGCATTTACCGTGCCTTTAAAGAGTGACTGGTGCGTATGCATGCCGCTGCCGTTTATCCCAAATACCGGTTTGGGCATAAATGTCGCGTAATGACCGTACTGTGATGCGATCTCCTTTACCACAACCCTGTAGGTCATAACATTATCAGCCATAACTGATGCTTCGGCAAACCTCAGATCTATCTCATGCTGGGACGGCGCAACCTCATGGTGAGAATACTCCACTTTTATGCCCATCTCTTCGAGTGTAAGCACTGTTTCCCTTCTCAGGTCACTGGCAGCGTCCAGCGTCGTGAGGTCAAAGTATCCCCCCTGATCCAGCACTTCAGTTCCCTTTGAGTCTTTGAAATAGAAAAACTCAAGTTCCGGCCCGATAAGGAAGGTGTATCCAAGGTCTTTCAGTCTGCTCAAATTCCTCTTTAAGGCGTAACGGGGATCACCTTCATAAGGTGTCCCATCGGGATTGATTATGTCGCAGAACATCCGTGCTACCGCCTTTTCCCTGGGGCGCCAGGGAATGAGCTGAAACGTTGCAGGATCCGGCTTTGCGAGCATATCACTTTCGTCAATTCTCGCGTACCCCTTTATGGAAGAACCGTCAAAACCCATTCCTTCATCAAACGCAGTTTCCAGTTCTTCGCTTGTAATGGCAAAGCTCTTGACCTGACCCAGAATATCAGTAAACCAGAGCCTGATAAATTTAACATTGTATTCCTGGACCAGCTGAAGTACCTCTTCTTTTGTCCGTGCTGACTGAGCATCCATTGATGACCTCCCTTTGAGGTTATAGTGTGAACCTGGTTAATCCTGCTCTGTGACTTCCAGAACTCCCTGCCTCAGTTTCCTGACCTGTCCAGCAAGGTCCTTTCCTGTCCCCTGCCCCATGAACTTTGCGGACAGTTCAATAAAATCAGAGCCTTCCGCAATAAACTGTTTCTCATTGAGCCTCAAAAATGTTTCAAGTTTCCGGTAATACTCATAGCAATGCAGGAGCGTGTGCATCTCCCCGTCAGCAAGGACTTTCCGCTTGGCAAGACGGTGAATGGCCGCGGGCGTATTCTGTACCAGAACATCAGGGAACTGTTTCCCATGATGCAGCTGCAGGTACTGCACAAAGAACTCAATCTCCTCAATCCCGCCAGGACCGAGTTTTATGTCGAGACCCTCTGATTCCCGCGACAATTCATGAACGATCCTTTTACGCGTTGCCCTTATGTCTTCTTTCTTTATGGCGCTGCCCTTCCGGAGTATCGCCTCCTGGGCCATGGTGCCGAATCTCCGGCCAAGTTTTTCATCACCACCAACAGGACGCGCTTTCAGGAGCGCCTGAATCTCCCAGTTCTGTGCGTTCTTGAGATAGTAGTTACGGTAGCCTTCAATGTCTTTCACCAGAATTCCTTTTGACCCGTCAGGCCGCAGTCTTGTATCAACACTGTAGAGCAGGCCCATGTCAGTATACCCTGTAAGGGCTTTCATGATCTTTTCAGCTGCCAGGGCAGCCTCTGTGGTTTCTGATACAAAAATTATATCAAGGTCCGACCCAAAGGTCATCTCCCTTCCGCCAAGCTTTCCCAGGGCGATCACCGCAAGCCCTGATCTGATCTGTCTTTTCGTAATTGACTTGATTATTGCTTCGGCGAGATAGGACATATCTCTGAAAAGGTCCTCTGTCTTCAAGATCCCCTGAAGAAAGAGCATCCCCAGGCGGACCTCTTCAAACCTTCTGAATCTGGCATGCTGCATATCAAAGTCCAGATCTTCATGAACAGTTTTCTCGAGCGTTGTCTCAGTCTCTTTCAACGTCTTAAAAATCGACCAGTTCTCAATAAGCATATTCAGGTAATATTGACTGCTGAGAAATATCCTCGTCAGGTAGGGGCTGAGGGAGAACATCTTCACAATTCCTGTCATCAGTTCCTTTAGTTCCAGCACAGCGGTCAGGTGGGCTGACTTGATGCCGTAACTCGTTAAAAGGCTTTCAAGACCCGTGAGCGCCCTGTCAGGGCTTTCAGCGGCAAGGGAGTCTTCCAGGAACCGGGGCAGAGCCACCCTTGTCACAGACCGCTCCTGCCTGGTCTGAATAATACTCATGTGCTCCCGTATGCTCTTCATCTTTATGAGACACTTCTCAGGGTTTTTCACTCTCCTGTATGAAAGATACCCGATCAGTTCTTCATTGCTTAACCCGCCCTCCAGCAGGTTCAGGGCCTCATCATGAATGTCTTCTTTTGTTCCGAGAAGAGAATTATACATACTCTTTGTATGCATTCGTCTGGCACTGAGGTCTCCAAGAAATTCGCTGGATGATGGGAACCCCATAATTGATGCCAGTGCATTCATATCATTTTCGGAAACAGGCAGGGAGTGGGTCTGCAAATCTTCTTTCATCTGGATGTACTGCTCAACCCTCCTGAGGTAGAGGTAATTCTCCCAGAGCGTTGTGAGGTCCTCTTCAGGAATGATGTTCATCCATTTCAGGGCCTGAATAGCATTCAGAATCCTGTATGATTTCAGGGAGCTGTTACCTCCGAAATAAAGCAGTTGAAATGTCTGGATAAAAAATTCAGTTTCCCTGATTCCTCCGTAGCCGCGTTTTATGTCGTCACGTGAAAAAGTTGAGTCAATTCTCTTTTTCAATACTCTTATTTCTTCCACTTCAGTTAAGTCGAAGGTCTCCCTCCAGACAAAGGGTCTGATCGTTCTGACAAAATTATTCCCTACCGTCTTATCGCCGGCAACATGCCGGGCCCTGATAAGTACCATCCGCTCCCAGGTGCGGCCCCATGATTCATAATATGTTTTACAGGCTTTCAGCGGCAGGGCAATATCGCCTTTTTGTCCCTGAGGCCGCAATCTCAGATCAACTCTGTATGCGATCCCGTCCTCAGTCTGAGCGGACAGCAGTTTACTGAAAAGCTCCACCACCTTACAGTAAAACTCATGGTTGCTTATCTTGTTAAAGAGGATTCCGGAAGGATTAGGAATCCCGGATGTCTGACCATCATCATTGTCATACACTGCAATCAGGTCAACATCAGAGCTATAATTCAGTTCTTCTCCCCCCAGCTTACCCAGGGCGATCAGCGCCATCGCGCTTTCTGCCGGTGAGCCGAATTTGACCCGGTTAAAGGCCAGCGACCTCTTAAGGGCAATTGATAGAATGCTCTCTGCCAGGACCGTCAACTCGTCCATCGACGTCTGAATGTCAGCCTCGCCGGTGATGTCACGCAGGGTAATTCTCAGCAAGTATCGTTTTTTAAAGAGCCTGAGCGCTTTCATAACATCATTTTTGTCCGCATTTTCATCAAGGACGATCTCTTTTTTTACCCGTTCCTGAAGAAGTTTTTTTGTTATATCCCTGCGCCGCTCTATAAGGGAAAGGAACAGCTCTTCAGGGCTGGAGATACAGAAATTTGCAAGAAACTGGCTGGCTGCAAAAAGTTTAGCAACAGAGGGGAGGTGGGAAACAGCAGGCACGTTCTCAGGATTTTCCTGGATAAACCTCTGCAGATTTCTCTCAGCTCGGAGAGGGTCCGATGAATGCAGGGCAGCTTCAGATATCATCAGTAAGGTTTTGCTGTCAATCGCCATAGTTGTTCAGCCCGGTCAGGGACGGGGTCAAAAGCTGCGCCTTTTCAGTCCCCACAGACGCATGAAAGAAATAACATCTTTTTTTTGCTAATATACGCGGTACAAGACATTTAATTAGCATAATCTATACAGGAGGAAAATTCTATGAAGATGATAGCAGCTGTTATAAAGCATTTCAAACTGGATGATGTGAGAAAAGCATTATCAGAAATCGGGATGCAGGGAATGACAGCGATAGAGGTCAAGGGCTTTGGAAGACAGAAAGGTCATATGGAAGTCTACAGAGGTGTTGAATATGAGGTAAAGTTCCTTCCAAAGGTCAAGATAGAGGTGGCTGTATCCGATGCTGACCTCGACCGTGCTCTGGCAGCGATAACAGAGTCCGCAAAAACCGGCGAGATTGGCGATGGAAAGATATTTATCTATAATTTGCAGGATGTAATCAGGATACGGACGGGGGAACAGGGCGAATCAGCTATCTAGCCCTGAGACTCAGCTTACTATGCAGGGCGGTCAGGGGGTCCTGCAATCAGCCTTCAGGGTAAGAGTTTTATCTCAATCCTCCGGTTGCGTGCCCGGCCCTCTGCTATCTCATTAGACGCGAGCGGAAGGGTATCACCATAACCTTTTACAATGATCCTCTCAGCAGGGACACCCTGCTGCGACAGAAGGGCGGCAACTGCTTCTGCCCTGAGGACGGACAGTTTCATGTTTTCCCTGTACTTTTCACCGGTAGAGGGTTGAACCTGAGCGTTGCTGGTATGTCCCTCAATTAAAACTTGTTTCCCAGGGAGAGACAGGATCTCCGGCACCAGGCTCTTGATCTCTTTTATCATCTTGTTATTGAGAGCAATCTGGCCTGAATTAATTGAACCTCCGCCCAGTACTGTTAAGATTTTCCCGTAATCAGCAAATTCCCCGGCGTCTTGTTCACGTATCCCGCCGGCCCGCGCCTGTTCTTCTGCAGCGTTTCCCGGGATTACTGATTCCTCGTTCTTCGATTGCGACGAAGGGGGTGCAGGTAACCCCGCCACATTATTGGCAGCCTGAGCTGCGTCAGCAGGGATTGAGCGGTTCATTCCCGCATCGTCAGCATAGTTCATTTTTCCGTTTAAGAAAAAAGCTGACAACTTTTTCTTGACTTGATCAAGGGTAAGGGGCGATACAAAAAATAAAAGGGCTGAGCCGAGTGCAGCAAGCAGAATATAGATCTGATATTTATTTCTACTCTGAAAAGATGAGCGCTCCACTGAAGACAGTGTCTGGTGCAGCACTGATTTTTCATGGTCTGAATCTTCGTTATCTCTATCTCTCTGCCGGTCATCATTTGAACGCGGCAATTCTGTTTTATCCGGAGTTTCAGGCTCACTAACCGCCGGGAAAGGGTCACTCTCCGGCGTATGATCAGAGCCCGTCCTGTCCTCCACTGCGGTCGGCTCAACAGTTTCCTCAACATCGTCTGCCGATGATATCAGGTCGGATAATTTCCTTTGGTAGGAACTGTCTGTATCACTGAGCTTTATCCCAGATATGATCTGGTACCATGCTTCTTTTTTCCATACTATCTGTCCGTGGGCAGGAACAGCAAGATTGGTATGAGGATGTTTTAAGGTAAAATCCAGGACATTGCCGGGCTTCAGTTTAAGCTCATCAGACTCGATACTCAGCCCGTCATGCGACAAGTTTCGTGTAATCCCCACTGAATAAACATCATTCAAATCAGGTTTTCTGAATTCTACGATAAGACAGGTCTCAGACCGCTGAAATCTTCTCCTCTCAGGCCGCATCACAATTCCCTTAGCTGTTTTAAATTTATAAGGCTGGATCTTTCCGGTGTCATTTATTATACAATATTTCTCTGCTGCTGATAAACAATCCTTGAAATACCCTATTAGTTCAACTTATATCAGCAATTCATCCCGATGTCAAGATCTAACGTAAACTCAGGCCCTGTCTGACTTCCCGGTGAAAAAATAATCAGTTATGCAGTTGACTCACCCCCTGAAACTGCTGATTAAAAAAAAGAGGCGCTCCGCGGAGCGCCTCTTTAGACCTGGGTTGACCAGTATTAAATATCATAGTACATATAGAATTCGTAGGGGTGGGGTCTCAGCCTCAGTGCGTCAACCTCGTTGTCTCTCTTGTACTTGATCCATGTTGAAAGAGCATCTTCAGTAAAGACATTCCCTTTCAGCAGGAAACTGTGGTCAGCTTCCAGCTCGTCCAGGGCTTCATCAAGGGCACCCGGCATCTGGGGAATCTGGGCAAGTTCTTCCGGAGGAAGCTCATAGAGGTCCTTGTCCATGGCTTCTCCTGGATCGATTTTATTCTCTATCCCGTCAAGACCGGCCATCAACATCGCTGAAAATGCCAGATAGGGATTGCAGGAGGGATCAGGGAACCGTACTTCCACCCGTTTGGCCTTGGGCGATGGTGAATACATGGGGATTCTTATGGAAGCTGATCTGTTCCTCGCAGAATAGGCAAGGTTAACAGGGGCCTCAAAACCGGGAACAAGCCTCTTGTAGGAGTTCGTTGTCGGATTGGTGAGGGCTGCAAGTGCCCGGGCATGTTTCAAAATACCGCCGATATAGTGCAGTGCCATTTCGCTGATCCCTGCGTAACCGTTGCCTGCGAAGAGAGGTTTGCCCTCTTTCCATATACTCTGGTGTACATGCATCCCGGTCCCGTTGTCACCGAAAAGGGGCTTTGGCATGAAGGTGGCTGTCAGACCATGCGCCCGTGCTACGTTTCTGACAATGTATTTAAAGAGCATCACCTTATCACCCTGCTCTACCAGGGGGGCATATCTCATATCTATTTCACCCTGACCGCCTGTTGCAACCTCATGGTGCTGGGCCTCGATATGAATGCCGCATTTCTGCATGATTGTAACCATTTCTGTTCTGATGTCCTCAAACTGGTCTGTCGGAGCTACAGGGAAATAGCCTTCTTTGTGTCTTGGCTTGTATCCGAGGTTCGGTCCTTCGTCGCTGCCGGAGTTCCAGATGCCTTCCCTGGAATCGACAAAGTAAAAGCCGCTGTTGGCTGTCTGGTCATAGCGGACATCATCAAAAATAAAAAATTCCGCTTCAGGTCCAAAATAGGCGGTGTCTCCAATTCCGGTCGACTTGAGGTACTGTATCGATTTCTGGGCTATGTACCGGGGGTCTCTTGAGTAGGGCTCTTTTGTGATCGGGTCAACAATGTTGCAGACCAAACTCAATGTGGGGTATTTCCTGAAAGGATCAAGAATGGCTGTTGAGGGATCCGGAATCATCAGCATATCCGATGCGTTGATCGCCTGCCATCCCCTGATGGATGATCCGTCAAAGCCGAGTCCGTCCTCAAATGTAGACTCGTCAAGCTCGCTTATGGGCATTGAAAAGTTTTGCCAGATGCCCGGAAAATCGATGAACTTGTAGTCCACCATGATGACATTGTTTTCCTGGGCGAATGTAAGTACGTCTTTGGGTGTCATGTTCTCCTCCTTGATTTATGGGTTATTTGAACCGAGTTAACCGTTTCAATTCTATCTGCCTTATCATGCGGGCAGTTACCTGCTCCGACATTTACTACTGCAATGAGAAATATTGTTCGTAAAATCTTATAGCTCTCCTGTGATACTCAGGGTAGATACTGTCCGATTGTTTGAACATGGCATCAACAAAATCACCCTGTTCATCTGCAAACCACTCCCTGATCATGTCAGGGGTCACTTCTATATGAAACTGCAGACCATAAACATTGTCTCTATACCTGAATGCCTGATTCTGATACGTTGCTGATGAAGCGAGCCTCACCGAGTTTTTTGGCAGATCAAAAGTATCTCCATGCCACTGGAACACCTCTGCTACTGCCTCGTTCTCAACGGAAATATGTGAGAGGAGAGGATCTTCCATCCCTTCAGGCGTAATCTTGACCCTGTCCCATCCCACTTCCGGTTTAGGCCCGGGGTAAATATCAGCGCCGACTCCGTAGGCGATCATCTGAGCACCGAGGCATATGCCCAAAACAGGTTTCTTACTTTTTATAAATGCCCTGATAATGGCCACTTCCATGCTGAGATAGGGGTGCTCATCAATTTCATACACCGCCATCGGCCCCCCCATTACAACGAGATGTGAGTAATTACGCACATCAGGAATCTCCACGCTGCAATCATACATATCTAGGATATCGTAGGCAGTTCCCCTCTCTTTCAGGTACACCTCAATGGTCCCCGGTCCTTCCTTTGCAATGTTTTTAATGATCAGAACATTCATTGTTATATAATTTCAGCTTTGAGATTTGTCATTTTAAAGTATATATCCTTGCTCACCGTGACCGTAAACGTCAAGCCCCTCGACTTCACATTCTTTGCATACCCTCAGGATTAATTTACAGGGCCTCCTCTCCGGTTTCACCTGTTCTGATTCTCACGGCATCCTGAAGGTCATAGATGAAAATTTTCCCGTCTCCAATTTCACCTGTCCGCGCGCCCTCCTGAATGGCCTTCAGTACCTCATCAAGTTTTTCCGCGGGCACCGCCACTTCAACCTTGACCTTGGGGAGAAACTGCACTTCATACTCAACGCCCCGGTAGACTTCCAGGTGGCCCTTCTGCCTGCCAAAGCCCTTGACCTCTATCGCTGTCATTCCGAGAATACCGATGTCTGTCAGGGCCTTCCGTACATCATCGAGCCGGAAATGCTTGATAACAGCAGAAACCATTTTCATAAAACACACCTCCTGATCTGTATTTCCCATTCTCTCATTAAAAATGAGGGAACTTAATGTAATTCATGAGAAAAAAGTATATTACCAGCCGTACCCCGTCTCTTCGTGCTGACTCACATCAAGCCCCTGAACCTCATCATCCCTGTCCGCACGAAGACCGATGATTCCATCAATAAATTTCAGCGCGATAAACGAAATGGTGCCGCTCCAGAGAATTGTCACAACTATACTTTTAATCTGCGCCCAGATCTGTGCTCCTACACTTGCGGCCTCTAAGCCGGATCCTCCCATGAATGTTGCCGCGCAGAGGCCTGTAAGGAGCGCGCCCACGATTCCACCGATTCCATGGACACCAAAGACGTCCAGGCTGTCGTCATAGCCCAGCGCTCTTTTCATGAATGTTGCAGTAAAGTAACAGAGCGATCCGGAAATGGCCCCGATGAGAATCGCGCCCATGGGCCCTGCTGTACCCGATGCCGGGGTAATTGCAACGAGGCCCGCAACAGCTCCGGTGGCTATACCAACGGCGGTAGGTTTTCCGGTGCGGATCCACTCTACCACTGTCCAGCTGATTGCCGCAGTAGATGTCGCTATATGGGTGACAAGCATGGCCATTCCCGCGGTCCCGTCTGAGGCGAGCTCGCTCCCTGCGTTGAAACCAAACCATCCAACCCAGAGCATGCCCGTGCCGATTAATGTAAATGGCACGTTGTGAGGCAGCATGGGGGCGGTCCCAAAACCATCACGTTTTCCGACCATCAAACAGGCGACCAGTCCGGCGACCCCCGCATTAATATGCACAACTGTTCCGCCGGCAAAGTCCAGGACACCCCAGTCAGCAAAGAGAGCACCTCCGCCTCCCCATGCCATATGGCAAATCGGAAGGTACGAGAATGTAAACCATATCGCTGCAAAGGCCATGACCGCGCTGAACTTCATTCTCTCGGCAAAGGCACCGACCATCAGTGCCGGGGTTATAATCGCAAAGGTCATCTGAAAAATGATAAAGACCGTCTCAGGGATTGTTCCGGAAACACTGTCCACCGTAACACCTGAAAGAAACGCTTTGTCCAGTCCCCCAAACAGGGAATGTATGGTGAACGTTCCCTCAACCATACCGGTCGTATCAAAGGCGATACTGTACCCATACAGCACCCAGAGAATTGAGATCATAGCGGTAATGGCAAAACATTGTACAAAGATTGAGAGTACGTTTTTCTTCCTCACAAGTCCGGCATAAAAGAGTGAAAGACCCGGAATTGTCATAAAGAGCACCAATGCTGTTGCAACGATCATCCAGGCGGTATCTCCGCTGTTTATAGCCGGTGCCTCTCCCGCTAATGCATGAGACGGTATCAGAAGTAAAGCAAACAATGAAACATATTTTTTACTATTCATTTTTCAGCTGTTCCTTTCTTGATTCATATTTAGTGTTAGAGAAAATTATATTCCCGAATACCGTGAGTCCCGGTATCCAGGGAGTATTCATTGTCTTCGCCCCCACATATTGCCAGAAACGTGCCAGCCATTAACCCAATGATTTTAAACAATAACCATCTCGCCAATGCCTACAATAATGTAGATATTACAATTTTGTCGCATATTTTCCTCCTGATATTTCAGACATTGTTTCTTCAGAGATGAGTTAATAAGAAAATCTTCCGGTCCTCCCGCAGTCTAATAAAAGGGCCTGTCCTGTCTGTCCGTTCAACTGTTGACCCGGCTTCATCAATTATTTACTATATAAATCAAATTTAATTGTTGGGGGAAAAGAAATTGACGAGTGACAAGTTACGATTTACGAAGTAAAAAATTGTCATTTTCAGTTCATCCGTTCCTTCGTCATTCGTCAATCGCTATTCGTCAATCGTCATTTTCCGTTTCAACAAGGGCCTGTCCTGTCCTTGACAATCATGCCGGTCAAAAGTAATCTTAGTGACTGAGACTCTCCCGGTTTGTACACAATGATTGAGTGTTTATCCCAGAAGAGAAGGAGACATTGCCATGGATATTGAAAAGATCGGACTTATCGCCCAGGAGATCAGTTTTGCCTTCGAAGATACCTTTCATGAGGAAAATAAAAGGAAGTTATTTGAATCCTTTTTCCAGAAATACCTTGCCCTGGTTGATTTCGGCCCTACCCAGATTCCCTACGATGCTATGTTACTGCTCGGACGAAAATTTCCGGAAGAGTTCAACCGTATGGTTCAGGAAATGAAAGACGCTTCTTTGATCTCCGCGTAAGGCCGGAAGCAGCTTCAGTTTAACTACCCAGAAATTTATTGCCCCTTTCAATAACAGGGCCCCGCAGTATACTGCGGGGCCCTGGATTGTACGTAAAACATTACAACGCTTCTTTTCCTCTCTCCCCAGTCCTGATTCTGACCGCCTCCTCCACAGGCGACACAAAGATCTTGCCGTCACCTATCTCACCGGTCTTCGCGTTTTCCTGAATCGCGGTGATCACCTGCTCAAGCTTTTCCGCAGGGATGGCCACCTCCACTTTGACCTTGGGAAGGAACTTAACCTCATACTCAACTCCCCTGTAAACTTCCATATGCCCTTTCTGTCTCCCAAATCCCTTGACCTCGGTAACGGTCATCCCCTGTATGCCTATCTTGTTGAGGGCATCTCTGACCTCATCGAGCTTAAAATGTTTAATAATGGCTTCTATCTTTTTCATGCATCCTCCTCTTCAAATTTCTGTCTCATCAGTTAAATTCCACTTCCCTTTGCAGCCGGGCGCAGCTGGAGATCAGGATAGGCCTCAAGTCCATGCTCTCCTACATCGAGACCTTCAAATTCTTCCTCTTCCGATACGCGCAGCCCCATCGTCATTTTCACCAAAGAAAATATGATCAGGGCAGCTACGACTGTTGCAGCGCCGTATGCACCGACCCCAATGAGCTGTGTCATGAACTGCTTTACCCCGGCCATCGCACCAAAGAGCCCTACTGCCAACGTGCCCCAGATCCCGCACACGAGATGGACTGAAATCGCTCCAACAGGGTCATCAACCCTGAGCTTGTCTATGGCCATTACAGAAACAACAACCAGACCTCCTGCAATAAGTCCGATCCAGAACGCGGAACCAAGACCCATCTGGTCGGCGCCGGCGGTTATGCCCACCAATCCTGCAAGACATCCGTTGAGTACCATGGAAAGGTCAGGTTTTTTCGATATGCCCCAGGTAGCGAACATTGCACCCACGATTCCAGCGGCAGCAGCAATGCACGTAGTAACCAGGGTAAGCGAAACCAGTGCCGGATCAGCACTTAAAACAGATCCGCCATTAAAGCCGAACCACCCAAGCCAGAGCAGAAACACGCCGATCGTGGCAAGCGGAAGACTGTGCCCCGGAATAGGTTTGATCTTTCCATCCACATACTTTCCTTTCCGTGCGCCGAGCATTATGGCACCGATCAGGGCTCCCCAGCCGCCTACAGAATGGACCAGTGTTGAACCTGCAAAATCATAGAACCCCATGCTGTCCAGCCAGCCGCCGCCCCATTTCCATGATCCAAGAATGGGGTAAACCAACCCTACAAAAATAGTTGAAAATACCAGGAATGAGGAAAGTTTAATTCTCTCGGCTACCGCACCGGATACAATCGTTGCTGCTGTAGCAGCGAACATCCCCTGGAACAGGAAATCGGTCCAGTAGGTGTACCCTTCGTTATAGCTTAAATCCAGGAACCCGCCTTCCACCGTTGGAAAGGGCAAACCAAACCCGGCAAAGCCGAAAAAGCCGTTGAATGTTCCCGGATACATCAGGTTGAACCCAAACCATGCATAGGTCAGGAGACCGATAGCGGGGATCAGGGTGTTCTTAAAGAGTATGTTTACCGTGTTTTTGGATCTCGTAAGGCCTGCTTCAAGAGAAGCAAACCCAAGATGCATGATAAACACCAGAAACGTCGCTACCATCATCCAGATGTTGCTTGCTGTCAAACCCAGTGACGCTGTCGGGGCTACGGGCCCTGCCTCTGCAGCAAAACCGATAGATCCGCACATCACCACTACTAATAGAGTTAATCCTAAAATCCTTTTCATTTCCTCCTCCTTCATTGGTTTTCTCTAGAAACTGAGTGTTACGTTCACGCCGCCGTAAAATACATCGCTGTCATTTTTTCCTGTTGACCCCAGGGCGATACCCTCAAGCACTGTCTCCGCGTCATCACTTAACGCAATGGAATAGGCGATCATCGGTGATATTGATATGGCATCAGTAACAGGGATACTTAATGATGCCGATATGTCAGCATTGTAAAAATCACTGAGGTCACTCCCGTCTGACTCTGTTCCCATTACTGTGTTATCAAGGGTGTAACTTGCTGAAACCCCCAGATCCAGTCCCAATCCATGGGGAAGTTCATAGGAGTGCCCTATTGAGGCAACTACAAAGGCGCCCTCACCTTCATCAAAGTCATAGTAAATCGTCAACGTCGGGCTGAGCATCACGTCATAACTGGCTGATACATAAATTTCCTGCGTGTCAAGATCCGAGTCCGGGAATGTGTAAAAGATATACCCCACATCAAAACCGATCTTGTCCACGGAAAACGTGTAATTCAGGGTAAAGTCTGTCTCTGTAACCGCTGTTGTTTTTTCATCCCAGTTTGACCAGATATTGGCGCCAAAGCCGCCGTAGGTAATTCCCACTGAAGGCTGGACAGCCATTTCATCGCTCAACTGCTGGCCCCTCCAGATGTACTGGCTCATGAAATCCACGGAAGCACTGCCTGAGGTTTTAGTTTTCGCCCCATAGAGCGGGCTGAATGCTGCTGTCATTGTTACTGCTGCTGCTAATACGTACATCATTAATTTCTTCACGTTCTTAATTTCTCCTTATCATTTTATTTTTACGATTATTCACTGTTCTGCTGATCAAGCTTGTCTGTTGTACTCATTGCTGCCTCTTCATACGCCACCTCCCGTATCTGAATCCCGTATTTTTTAATCTTGTAATTAATCATCCTCTCGGTAATCCCAAGCTCTCTGGCGGCCCGTGCCCGGACCCAGCTGCACTCCTCAAGTGCGTTTCCTATTGCCTTTCTCTCCATCTCTTTAACTTTGTCCTTTAATGTGCCTTTCATAATGAGAATCAGAATGCAGAAATCATGCCAGAATATAACTATTTAATAATAAATGATTTTATAATTACCATGATGACTACTTTGTATTACAAGCTACAATTTTGTCTGACAATTTTGTTTTATAAATCATCTGCTAATGAGGTAATATAGGATGAACATCACGATTGCAAAAAAATGATATAAAGGAGGTTTGCTATGGCAAGAGTCGTGATTCTTCTCGCTGAAGGCTTTGAAGAGCTTGAAGCGGTGGCAATTATTGATGTGCTGAGGAGAGCTGAGATTGATATAATCTCAGCAGGCCTTCAACAGGGGCCGGTATCGAGTGCACGCAATGTCAAGATTGTACCCGACACCCTGATTGATACCATTCAGGCGGATGATTTTGATATGCTTGTTCTCCCCGGAGGGATTCCCGGTGCTGATAACCTGAATGCTGACCAGAGGGTAATGGATCTGATAAAAGACTTCAACAGCAAAGGAAAATTAACAGGCGCGATCTGCGCCGCCCCCTATGTACTGGCTAATGCCGGTGTGCTGGATGGCAAGCGCGCTACATCCTACCCATCCTTTAAAGACAGGCTGGGCTCTGCAGTGTATGAGGAAAAAACCGTGGTCCAGGACGGCAACGTACTGACCAGCAGGGGGCCGGGCACAGCATTGTGTTTCGGGCTGGCAATTGTTGAAAAGTTTGCAGGTAAAGAAAAGGCTCAGCAGATCAAAGA
Source organism: Thermodesulfovibrionia bacterium (assembly GCA_947259645.1). Classification (GTDB taxonomy): domain Bacteria; phylum Nitrospirota; class Thermodesulfovibrionia; order UBA6902; family UBA6902; genus Glo-13. The sequence continues at coordinate 20,070 of CAMYND010000006.1, forward strand.
GGGAATGCTTATTCAGCAGAAATGTGATTAAAGAGGGCATGTTATTGCGTAGCGGGTAATTGGATACAGGCCTCGGTGGTCTGATTATATATGAGACTGGACCCATGTAATCAAACTGCCAAGGTCAACCGCTCCTGACTGCCGGGCAATCTCGCGGCCTCTGTTAAATATGATCATGGTAGGAATACTGCGGATATTAAATTGAGCCGCTATGCCAGCTTCTTTCTCAGTATTGAGCTTTGCCACTCTGACCCCGGGCTGAAGCTGTGCAGCAGCCTGCTCAAATACCGGTGCCATCATTTTACATGGCCCGCACCAGGAAGCCCAGAAATCCACCAGAAGGGGAATATGGCTACCCTTCAACTGCTTATAAAAATTAAGGCCTGTCAGCTCCAGCGGGTGCGAAATAAAGAGCGGCTTTTTGCATTTGCCGCACTGCGGGTCATCGGCAAGCCTGTTACCGGGCACGTTATTTATCGATGTGCAGCCTGGACAAACTATATGCAGAGGTTCATTCATACTGATTCCTTTCAACACTATTATAATTGACGAGCCGGTACATCCGGCATGACTTTGATCATATGCACCGGAGATTGGTTTAATTATTCATTATATTACCTCAAATCACTCATCCGTCTGCACTATTATGCGTGCTTGATTTGCAAATTGATTATTGCTTCATTATTATAGGATCTTGCAGTTAGAAGATCTACAAACACCATAAAGCAGGGAGTGACAATTAATTATGGAAAATATCTCAATTAATCAGTCTGTTGCAATACTTTGTGATGGAAATAATATCGAACGAAGCATACATGACCTTTCCAAATCAAAAAACGCGATGATCAATTTTGACAAGCTGATCCCCAAGCTGCTCAATGGAAGGGGTTTGAACAGACTGCTCTATTTTCGTGAAGGCAAGTCCATTTCTTCGAAATTTGCTGAACGGCTGCATGAAAACTACTACGGATCAGTGATTCCCTGCCACAAATCAGCTGATATCCCCCTGACAATCAAGGCAACGCAGCTTTCTTCGAAAGTGGACACTATTATCATTATGTCAGGAGATTCAGATTTTGTGGACCTGGTGCTTCATATGAAGAGTGAGGGCGTCAGAGTGGAAATTGCTGCGGTACGAAAAACAGCTGCCAGAATTTTAATTGAAGAAGCAGACCACTTTCATGAAATAACTAAAGAAGACTGGTTTGTCTATAAGGCGCCGAGAAAGAAGTCGTCTTCCTGATTTAAAGTTCCCCGCTTCCCGGCCAGCTCATCGTCGTACGATCGCTGATATGCATACGCGCGGCAAGCCTGTTTTCATTTATCCCCTGGAACTCAATAATTTAACCACACTATCCTGGATTCTCAATTTTTTATTTTGATGTTTCTTGAAGCAATCTGGATTTTTTTACATTGAATCCATAAGTAACTATGATTGATCTTGAATAGTTTTACCAATCCATTGCAAATAATTATGGTCTCATGGTTTTCTTTAATTTTATTTCTATCATACTATGCAAGATGTCTGGAACATGATAATATTTAACACATAACAGATTTATTATCATGCTGTGCCAAAGGAGGTTTCATGAAAAAAGTATTAATTTCGTACTTCAGTCTCACCGGAAAGACAGAACAGATGGCAAAGTACATAGCAGAAGGGGTCCGTTTTTGTGGTCATACTGCTGAGGTCAAGAAAATCTCTGAAATTAAAAATGAAAAAGATTTTGCTGAGTTCGATGGGTTCATTTTTGGTTGTCCAACCTATCATAGAGATATGACAGAGAATATGAAAACATTTCTTTTTTTAGCGAAAAAAGGCAACCTCGAGGGTAAAGTCGGTGGGGCCTTCGGCTCTCATACCCACACTGGCGATGCTCCAAAGTTAATATTTGATACCATGGAATATGTATATAAGATGGAGATGGTTAATTTAGGGCCATTTCCCCTCAAAGAGGCAATAGTCGACACAATGGAAGGTATGCAAGCCTCCCAGGAATATGGAAAAGCTATTGGAAAGAAATTGTAGGCCTGACCCCTGTTATTTCTTTCTGAGCATTTCCAGGGAGACCAGGATCGTAACATCTTTGCCTGCAACGCCCATTTCATAGAACTTGCCGTCACCTACGTTGTAGTCAAGGCGGTCAATGGTAAATGTTGTTTCAAAGCCGGCGACAACCTGCCCTTCTTTCAGGGGGTTGTCTTTTGTTCCGAAATAGGTCAGTGGTAAAACAAGCGTTTTTGTCTTGCCCTTCATCGTGAAATCCCCTTCAATTTCATACATGTTCCCCTGCTTGTGAGTAATGCCCCTGCATTTAAAGGTAATCAAAGGATAGTCAGAGACCCCAAAGAAATCATCGGAGCGGAGGTGGTTGTCCCTTTTCCTGATATTTGTATTCAGGCTTTTCGCCTCTATTCTGATATCGATCTTACTCTCTTTAAGATTTTCCGGATCAAAATGAAATGTCCCGGAAAAGTCCTCAAACTGTCCGATCACTTTTGAGAAAATATGATCAATGGTAAAGTAAAAACGGGAATGGGCAGGGTCAAATTCCCACTCATATGCTGCTGCCCGCGCCTGACCGGTTTCCATAAAAACGGCAACCACCATAAACGCAACCAGAATAATTTTTTTCATAACAGTCCTCCCTGAATTTCAATATGTATATCTGTGAAGTTTGTCTGTCTCTGCTTACATCATATCAGAATAATCGTAAGTTGCAAGCTGTTACCCCGCTGCGGCCTTACCTGCCAGCACCACTTAAAGGCTGAATTCCTCCATGAAAATCCTGTCACCTGAAAACCCGGATTCAATAACCGTTTTTTTTGTGTCCTCCATCATAAGCGGAGGCCCGCAAATGTAAACAGGTGCCCTTCGGCTGCATCCAGTAAGAAACTGTCGAAGGCTTTCCCCTGTTATCCGTCCCTTACTATTTGGCCCATCAGTTTCCCGGGTAAAAATGTAGTGGATTTTCAGGCCGTTTAACGTGTTCTCCAGCTCCCTGAACTCATCAGGACATATGATCTCTTTCTTTGTCCGGTTGCTCCAGATAAGCGTAACTTTTTTCCCGTCATCAGCATCAGCCATATACCTGAGCATACTCAATATCGGGGTTATGCCGATTCCTCCGGCGATCATGAGATACTCTGCATGATCGCTGTTATAGAAATAACTGAAATGGCCATAGGGGCCGTCCAGGTACGCAGTGTCTCCCGGCCTCAGATAGCTGATCCAGCGCGTCCAGTCACCACTGCAGCGGACAACAATCTGAAGACTCTCCGGCCGCGTGGGAGTTGAGGAGATCGTAAAGGGATGCTCTTCTGAGGGAAGATGTTTCGAATCAAAGGTAACAAAAGCGAACTGACCCGGCACATAACTAAAGGTTCGGTCTTCAGGAAATGTCAGTTCGACAGCGCAGGCGTCCTGGCCGGCTGCTTCTACTTTGCTGACAATAAAAGGCTTTCTCCTGACAAGAAATGGCTTGGCCTTGACCCATCCCAGGAGCAGGACATATAGAGCCACAGCGACAATGACTATATATCGAGGCGTTCCAGCTTCGAAGGTTTCACTTCCATACAGGACATGAAATGTCAGCATGACAACAGCGGTAAAGGCAGCAGCACGGTGAAACAGCCACCAGCGGTGAAACTGGAAATCCAGAAAAAGTCTCCATAAACCCGTGGCCATTATGAGCCAAATTGACACAAGAAGAAATGCCCCCAGTATTTCAGGCCAGTATTTAAGCTCAACAGGAATGCTGCTTATATCTTCAGGTGCAAAGACAAGAAGGGGATGAATCACCGCGAGGACCGCAATTACAACAGCATTAACACGGTGAATAAGATAAAGTCTGTTCAGGGCAAAGATCTTGTCCAGGAATGAAATACGGGCGCTCAGCAGCAGTTGCAGGAGCAGGAGTGATGCCGCTATCATGCCAACGACTTTGCCTGCCCGCAAAAAAGTCTTGTCAGCGCCCACTTTATACAAAATCGAGCCTGTTTCAAAAACAAAGGGCATGGTCCCGGCCCCGATGAGCACAGCCAGGACAGGAACCAGAAACACGATCCCAAGGCAATACCGGGTCTTCCGGGATAGCACCGTATACCCTGTTATACCTTCTCCAACAGTCTCTCGCATCCCCTTGTCCTTGTTGATACTTTTAGCGGTTTCATTTTCTTAAGAATGACATATGAAATGGGTATCTTCGTCCACAATACGACTATGCCCGGCAGTGACGACTCAAGCAATAATTTAGGCAGGGTAAATGGCACTACGGGATTCAGCAGGGTAAAGTAGGACATCCCGATTGTACCCGCTATCACAGCTCCTGCATTAAGGAGAAAGCCCCAGGCCACCGTAGACGGCCGGCAGTACAGAAGAGTTATGACAAGAAGGCTGAATACACTGATGACCGCTGCCCAGAGATAAAACAGGCTCTCGCCAACCGGATGGTGTTTCATATGTATGAGAATTCCCCCAAGGGAAATGCATACATGCAGAAAAATATAAAATCTTACTCGTTGGGGAACCATTTTCACTCTGAACATTTATTTTTGAATAGATTGTTCATTGTATCTTCTCAAAGGTGAATATGCAATAACTCGTTAAAATCACGGCCCGTATTATGAGCCTGCAAGAGTTAAATTTGATACAATATCCTTATGCACCATCTTATGCAAATATAAAAACGAATGTAACGTATAATACAATTTAATTCCGCTGAGGAATTTCATACTCACTGATGGCGTGAAAACGCCGGTTTTTCTCTGAGATGAGGTTGATGAAAAAGGAACTCCCTGGAAACCGCGACAGAGACGTATTTGAATAAACGCGGTTTAACTATGGTCGTATCAGATTACCATGATTATTGAAACACTGAAAAAGAGCAGAATATTTTCCCCCCTTTCAGAAGAGGTGCTGGAAGAAATATCCCCTTACTTTGAACCGCTGGATTTCAAGAAAGGAGATTTTATTTTCAATGAAGGTGATGAGTCAAAATGGCTCTTTCTTGTTTCACGCTCCCGGGTAAAAATGGCAAAACATTCACTCACAGGAAAGGATGTTATCCTGGAGATCAAATCGCCGGGCGGAATGTTCTGCTGTGCAGCTGTCCTTGATAGCAGGCCCTATCCTGAGTCTGCTCAGGCTATGGGTGATGTGTCAGTCATACGAATAAACCGCCAGAATCTCACGAAGATTATCGATAAATACCCTGGCCTCAAAATAGAATTCGCAAAATATGCCAGTGACAAACTCAGCGATGCCTATGAGAATTTTAAACACATCGCCACGGAAAAAGTCGAAAAAAGAATAGCCTACGTACTGCTTAAAATCTCTCATAAATCAGATCAAGACAAAGGCGGATTTACCAAAACAGATTTCCCTGTAAAGCGTCAGGAAATAGCAGAGATGGTAGGAGCATCAGTTGAAACCTGCATCCGGACGATCAAGGTTTTTGAGAAAGAGGGGATGGTTCAGTCATCAGGCAGAAAACTGCTTGTTAATGTTGAGGCGCTCCAGACTTTCCTTAATGATCAGGAAAATGGCTAATGCCAGCCGGACATTGAGCAGGCGCATTTAATGGCTGCAGTTTTATCAAACGAATAACTTCTTCTGGTCTTTTTTCAGCTGTTCAAAACTCTCTTCAGGCAATTGAAAGACTCCTTTAACTACTCGATTCATAAGAAATGATATTATTTCATATAAATAGTCCCGTGATTATGACTTATATCATATAAAAAGGGCTTGGCAATATGTATAAAAGATCGTATAGTAAACGAGCGGCTACAGATTTTCACTGTCAGAGATAAACAGGCTGCTCATGTGAACCCAGAACCATTGTACGAGGAGGAAATTATGGACAAATATGAATGCCCATGTGGTTACGTGTATGACCCGGAGGTTGGAGATTATGAACATGGTGTTGATCCGGGAACAGCCTTTGATGCCCTGCCTGATGAGTGGGTATGCCCCCAGTGCGGCGCTGCCAAGGATATTTTCACGAAAGTCGAGTAATTATGTTGTTATGTATTTCAAGGTACCGTGAAAGAGAAATCAGCAGTATTAAAGGACTGTTTCTCTCATGCGCTTTGGAGTGCGATTCATATTTTCTTCACATCAGGTGGCTACAGTTACCATAAGGAAAGGAGAAAAGATATGAAAGTGAGAGAGGGTACCACAGCATATGAGCGCTACAGGGATGCCCAGGTTGCATGGGCATCAGCAGAGGACCTGCTGGTAATTATGGCCCAGGAGTTGATCCGGTTAAAAGACGAGTCCGGGATGAACCTGTTCTGGGATGAGAGTGAGGAAAAGTTTCTTCGAGACTATTTGGAAAATGAAGCGAAGACGTCACAGAATTAAGCCGGACCGGAGAGGTCGATAAATGCGCCGTCCTCTCCGGTCGTTTCATGTAAGCAGCATCTTCCCTTGAATATGATAGAATTTGTGTATGGCAACTTCTTCTTTATTCGATTCTTCTGAAATCTTTACGCCCTTTGTTGAGCGGGAACCTTCGAGGGTTAAATGGTTTCAGAAATAATTGTTCTCTCAGGACATATTATAGACTCACTGACTCTGCCCAAGGTTCTGGATGAGATAATCGAACTTGGCGGTGATTTTGTCATCAAGGATATAACGGTCGGAAAGACCAGAAAAAACCTCTCAAGGGCCCTCATCGAAGTGTCAGCACCCACCCATGAAGCGCTCAAAAATATCATGGCCCGCGTAAGCAGGCAGGGGGAAGCGCTAAATGTCTGACACTTGAGATTTAGTTTTGCTGTTCACTAAGCCGCATTGCACGGCACTAAGCCTGGCAGTATAATCCGGGTGGAGTTATAATAATCGTATGGCAGCAAAAAAGGACGACACTGCAGATGAATCTGCAGCAGGCATGGAAACAGCAACTCTAGCAGGAGGCTGCTTCTGGTGTCTCGAAGCGATTTTTCTCCAGCTTAAGGGCGTAATAAAAGTCGTGTCTGGCTACTCCGGAGGGGAAACAGAAAATCCAACATACCAGGAAATATGCTCAGGCACAACAGGGCATGCCGAGGTAGTACAGATTACCTTTGACCCCAGGGAAATTTCATTCAAAGACCTTCTGAATGTGTTTTTCACAATGCATGACCCCACCACACTGAACCGTCAGGGAGCGGACAGAGGCACTCAATACCGGTCGGCAATTTTTTATCACACCAGTAATCAACAAAGGGATGCCGAAGAAACTGTCCGGAATCTTGATCAATCCCAAACCTGGGATAACCCCGTGGTTACTGAGATTGCGCCCTTTTCAGATTTCTATCCGGCAGAGAATTATCATCAGGATTACTTCAGTAACAACAGCGGAGAACCCTATTGCCGGCTTGTTATTGAGCCGAAGGTGGCAAAGCTCAGGAAGCATTTTATTGAGAGGCTGAAAAAAGAGAGCACAGAGCCTTCTCGTTAACTGATAACCTCAATCCTGACTCGCGCTGTTCCCTTTTTGTAGTATCCGAGTTTTTTTGCGGCTGCCATGCTCAGGTCTATTATTCTCTTGCCTGAAGCTGGATTATTACTGCTCGGAAAGGGGCCTCTATCATTGACCCTTACTACGATCGAACGGTTGTTCGCCAGGTTTGTTACTTTCACATTCGTTGGAAGCGGTAGATGTTTGTGCGCAGCAGTCAACCCGTAGGGACTGAATTTCTCTCCATTGGCCGTCATATGACCGCCCTTCTGCCGCAGGGTCTCATGGCCGTACCATGAGGCGATCCCAACATCTTTGTAGGTGCTCGCCCTGGCAATGGACATAGGATAATACCTTGTGCCCTTTACCGTGTACGGAGAATTCTTCACACGGCCCTGACGGATCGCCTCTTTAACGGGAAGGCCGTCAATGGTTTCGATCTCATCATTTAACAGAGGCCAGTCCAGGGGAGCGCGCACAACATTAAAGGTGAATTTCCCGACACTATACATGAGTCTCGTGGTGCCCGCAGTGAGCTCATAGGCCCCTTTAACCGTCCATATGGTCCCTTTTATCGCCTTTTTTGTTATCCGGTAAGGGGTAGTAATAAATGAACAGCCGGATAGGAGGAAGAAGGCAGAATAGCATATAATGAGAAGGTTATTGATATGCTTACCAATGGGTAAAACGGATTTCCTGAAAAACAATCTATACCCCTTACGGATTTCTGCATTTAACATCTTTCTCAAGTATAAAACAGAATAACGCTCAGATTAAAGGTTCTGAGTGTATTGATATGCCAACTATATATTACAATACTGCATGTTTCGTGCAGCTTCTCATATAGCGCTTCATTTTATAGTGCCGGGTGCTGTTTCACGTATCTGGTATGCCAGCAACTGGAAGAAAGTCTGGTTCATAATGGTCGCGACGATGATAATCGATCTGGATCATCTTCTTGCCACTCCCCTTTATGATCCGAATCGCTGCGGGATCGGCCTCCACCCGCTTCATTCTTATCCTGCAATCGCTGTATACATACTGCTGACGCTGATGCCAAAATCACGAATTATCGGTATAGGACTATTAATTCATATGGCACTTGATGGACTTGACTGTGCCCTGATGCCGGCTATACTGTAAATCTCCGCACATTCTGGAGTGCTCTGCATAAAATAATTGCACAAATTTACGGAGCAGGCTTGATCATAACGATAATAAGCATTAATATTAGTTACAGGTAATCATGAACTATTCTGACAGGAAAAAAGAGGACATCATAAAGGAACTGGAAGCATTGCATGCCGAGATTCTCCAGGCGGAGAATTGCAATGATGAACTCAGAAAGTACAAGGATAAACTGGAAAAGCTCCTCGATTCATCTCCTGATGCCCTTGTATTTGTCAATGATGAGAGCAGTATAATTATGGTAAACGCCCAGTTTGAAAAATTATTCGGGTACGGTCCCGATGAAATCGTACACAAAAGTCTCGACATATTGATTCCTGAACGTTTTCGCGGCAAACATAAAGATTTTGTTCAATCTTTTTTTCATAACCCGGCAACCCGGCCAATGGGAACATCACTGGAAATTTACGCGCTGAGAAAAGACGGAGAAGAGTTTCCTGCTGATATTGGACTCAGCCTGTTAAAGACAGAGGACGAGTTTTTTGTTTCAGCAGCCATACGGGACATAACGAAACGCAAAGAAATAGAGAAGCAGATGGAACTGGACTACTTTCTCCAGAAGGAACTGAATGCCATGCTTGAGATATCTCTTGAACCGGTTCCTCCGGAAGAGCAGTTCAAGAAAATTCTCGATCTCATACTTTCCATGCCCTACCTCGCACTTCAGAAAAAAGGGGCGATTTATATCGCTGAGAACAGCAGCAATACCCTCGTCCTGAAGGCGAGCAATGGATTTGAGAGCTCATCACAGATGCCATGCAGGGATATACCATTTGGCACCTGCCTCTGCGGAGAGGCAGCGTCTAGCGGCAAGATCGTCTTTTCTGACCAGGTAAACGGAAGCCACACGATCCACCACGAAGGAATATTTCCGCATGGTCATTATTGTGTTCCGATTCTGTCCGGAGGCAGCACTATAGGGGTAATAAATATTTTCCTTAAAGAAGGACACAAGAGAAGCTCCAGGGAAGAGCAGTTTCTTACCGCTGTTGCCAATACGCTCGCGATGATCATAAAACATAAAAGGATCGAGGTGGAAAAAGATCAATTGCAGGAACAGCTGACCCAGACAGAAACATTGGCCGCTCTTGGGCGATTCACCGCCAATGTTGCTCATGAGATCCGCAACCCCCTGACAGCGATCGGCGGATTCGCCAGAAGACTGGGCAACAGGGTCCGGGAGGGAACAAAAGAGAAGGAATATGCCGGCTTTATCACATCAGAAGTCACTATTCTGGAAAAGATACTGAATAAAGTCCTGACCTATTCCCGTGCACGGCCTCATGAGAGAGTGGAAACTGACATTAATGAAATCGTAGAGTCTTTATTGAAACTGAATGAAGAGGGTCTCCATGAAAAAGGGATAACTGTACATAAATCCTTAGCACAACTTCCGCTGCTCTCTCTTGATAAGACAGAGATACATGAGTCCCTTGAAAATATAATTGTAAATGCTATTGACTCCATGCCTGACGGCGGTGAACTGACCATTACGACTGACAGAAATGAGATTGAGGCGGTGTCTCATGCCTATATAAAGATTCAGGATACCGGTACAGGAATGGATCCTGAACAGTTGCAGATGATTTTCGAACCCTTTTATACAACAAAAATTATTGAAAAAGGCACGGGCCTCGGACTTCCCATAACAAAAAAGATCGTAGAAGAACATGGCGGGTTTATCACGGTTGAGAGTGAAAAGGGGAAAGGCTCAACCTTTGTGCTTCATTTCCCTATAAAGGTAACATAACAGAAACATTGACTTATTCTGAAGGGAGATACAAAGGAGCCCTCCATTTTTCAGATATTTCTGTTACTATTTGGTTTATTCAATTCTATATTGCAAGCTCAATGAACAGAAGAAACAGGAGAGATGATTATGACCAAGATAGCAAAGATTGACAAGCCTGAGGCTGGGCGCTATAAGAACAAAAAGAAAATTTACTTTGTACGAAACCTCTACCTTCCGGAAAATGCAACAGATAAATATAAGGGGTTTTTCAATCAATACTGGAAAGAAGTAGAAGAGCACCTGACAAAGATCGAAGCCGCGGGAAAAGTATCAAAAATATTCTGTGAAAGCATATACATGAGCGGTGAAGATTCCATGAAGGTTCTCCACGCCATGAATATCCACCTTGAACAGATCGTCAAAAAGAAGATCGATGCCGGAGCAGAGTTCATTCCCCTTGAAAGCAAAGAGCTCTTCGAGGAATTTGTTGACTGGAACAACTGCATCTCAGCTGTGAGAACATTGGAGGTTAAGGAAAAGATCCTTGCCTTCCTAGAGGAGACTGTCAAAGCCAGGTTTGAGTTTAGCAGGGCGGTTCTCCGCGAAAATATTGCTGATGCTGACGCAGCGCTTCTCATTATGATTGACCAGGACCGGCAGCGCCTTGACTTGCCTGATGATATCGAGTTTTTCCTGATCTCCCCTCCTGCCTATGATGACCTGATCCAGTTCATCCGCGACAGCCACAACAATAAAGAGTTCTGGAGAACGTGATATCCACCCTGGCATCTATTCTCAATCATCAGTTTTCCAGTTCAGGACATCGATAATGCTTTTCATCAGTAAAAAAATGTACCCTATGTCCTCTTCCTCCGGAAGTATTGGGTCATCAGCCTCAGCTACCGCCACCAGGGACTCTACGATATACCGGATCAGATAGGGTTGGGCAGACATCTGCTCCATTGCCAGGCCTTCAAAGAGTTTTTCATATGCTCCTTCCAGGCCGCCTATGAACTGCTTATTCTCTCTGTAGACCCCGGTTATTTCATCGTAGGTTATCTCTTCAATCTTCTTCCCGTAGCCTCTTTCAAACATGCGATGAACAACAAAGAACAGGTAGATAACCAGCTCCCGTATATCAAGATCAATGTCCTCAGTCATTTCAAGAATGAATGACATGACAGCGGGCTGCTCTTTCGAAAGGTCAACTGACTGCTCATACGCCTCCTCCGGTGTAACATCTGACATCTCTTTCCATGTTTTATCTACAAGCTCTTCTGACAATGGTTCCATACAATCACTTAATCCCTCACTGAATATTCAGATAATGCAAAACCCCATGCCTGCTTCATACGAGTGTCATGACATCTGCAACTGATCAGCTGAAATGTTTTATCCGCCCGAAATCGTTCTAATAATAACGGATAAAGGGGGTAAATTAAAAATAATGATCTGAAAAATTTGCAGGATTTTGTTTCACCTATTGATGGCAAACTGCTGGTATGGATGGTCAGGTGCCGGCAGCGAAAAACTGCCGGCACCTGAAATTAAGTTGTCGACTCTTTTGCTTTTTTCTGGTGTGATGACTCTTCAGCGGTAATCCGGGCCCGTTCCTCCTGTGACATTTCAGCTATTTTTTCTACGACTTTCATGTCCAGCTTGAGTTCTCTTCCCACTCTGCGGCCATAATCAGGATCAGCCTTATAGAATAACGCTGTCTGGCGAAGCTGAATACGCCTCCGAGCACCTCCCAAATGTCCCACAATATTGCTGATCAGGTGATCCCTGTCCTTGTCAGTCATTACTGTCCGGTACAACTCTCCCGCCTGAACAAAGTCATCGTTCGGGTGGGCATACTCCTGACGGGAAGCGATCCCTGAAACTTCAAAATCCGGTTCCCCGCTTTTCTGATGCGGTTCAGGCCCGCCAAAACTGTTGGGATAGTAGTTCGGCACACCACTGCCACTGTTGTCAAAACACATGAACCCGTCACGCTGATAGTTCTTCATATTGCAGGCTTTTGCTGAATTTACCGGCAGCATATGGTAATTCGGCCCCAGGCGGTGTCTGTGCGTATCATGGTAGCTGAAGAGACGGCCCTGGAGCATTTTGTCCGGAGATGCTGCAATGCCGGGCACAAAGTTGCCGGGAGAAAAAGCAGACTGTTCAACTTCTGCAAAATAGTTTTCCGGATTGCGGTCCAGCACCAGCCGCCCGATAGTGATTGGCGGCACATCCCCATGAGGCCATACCTTGGTGATATCAAATGGATCAAAACGGTAGCCCGCTGCCTGTTCAGGCGTCATAATCTGCATCTCCAGTTTCCAGGAAGGAAACTCATTGCGCTGAATTGCTTCATGGAGATCACGTGTAGCATGGTCAGGATCACGGCTTTTCATCTGATCTGCCTCTTCCCCGGAAAAATTCTTGATTTTATGCTCGGTCTTGAAGTGATACTTTACCCAGAAATGTTGCCCCTTTGCATTGTACCACTTGAAGGTGTGGCTGCTGTAGCCGTTCATGTTCCGATAGGTCCTTGGTGTTCCCCGGTCTGAGAACAGAATCGTGACCTGATGAATGGATTCAGGAGTCAGGGACAGGAAATCCCAGAACATGTCAGGATCTTTCAGGTTTGTGACGGGGTTCCGTTTCTGTGTGTGAATAAAATCAGGGAATTTCAGTGGGTCACGGATAAAAAAGACCGGGGTGTTATTTCCTACCATGTCATAGTTTCCCTCCTCAGTATAAAACTTCAGCGCAAAGCCGCGTGGGTCACGCTCTGCATCTGCAGAGCCCTTTTCCCCGCCTACTGTGGAAAAACGGAGAAACAGATCAGTCTTCTTTCCCACCTTTGAGAGGAATTTTGCCTTTGTATATTTTGTGACATCTTCAGTTACCTCAAAAAAACCATAGGCACCAGCGCCTTTGGCATGCACTACACGTTCCGGAATACGTTCACGGTCAAAATGAGCCAATTTCTCAAGCAGGTGAACATCCTGCATCAGAATCGGCCCCTGAGCCCCGGCGGTAAGTGAGTTCTGGTCGTTCGGCACAGGCGAGCCAAAATTACTGGTAAGCCTGTTTTTCCTGTTACTCATTAGTGCCTCCTTGAAAATGTTGCCTGATGTTTTATGTTAAACATACTGCACTTCTTACCTAGCTATATACACTCTTTTTTTCAGCTTTGCAAACCAGCCTGCAACTGCCTGATATATATCATACTTGGCAGCCATTCCAAATGGGTTTAATTGGATAAAATATCTGCTATACTTGAAATAAGCCAGAATTATTCGGCTGATACCCCTTACATTTGATCAGAACATGAAGAGGAAAAAGTTATTCCCTGAAACAGAGCCCTACAGCAGGGGCACACTGAATGTATCAGATTTTCACTCAATCCATTACGAGGAAGCGGGCAATCCATACCCCGATCAAAGGTCATAACTGTTCTGATAATGTTGAAGCCTATTATTAAATTTTGACTGCCGGGACCGCAGTTGCCCGGAGCAGCGCGGCACGTGCCTGGACACGCTGGGAAGCTGCTGTCATCACTCTGCTGCCGGACCCGGAAGCGCTGAAGGAAATGTCAGATGAAGCTATTGCGGTTGCTATTGGAAGAATCGAATGTCACTACACGTTCAACCGTTTTTTCATGAAGACTGATAACTATATTCTTGAACATTGCTATAAAATCAGCGATATCCCCTGCAGGATTGTCCAGGGAAGACATGATGTCATCTGCCCCATGATCTCAGCCTGGGAATTGCACAAGGCACTGGAAAATTCGGATTTAAGAATTGTACCCGATGGGGCCCACTCCCCCATGGATGCTGGAATGATTCATGAACTCGTCCAGGCCTCAGAGGACTTTAAATGAAATTGACGCAAAAATCGTAAGTTGGCCTCTGGTCTGAGTTTTTTTATAATTTATTAATTTTTATAGCTTTTTCTGATTCTATCTATTCCTGCATTTTCTTGTTAATTCTGTCATTTCCGCTGTATTCTGGTACAAAACTAGTACATTATTACGACAGTCGTAAGGTTGAGTTAATGGTTGAATGTACAGGCTGACTGCATCGTCTTTACAAAGGGAAAACCAAAATCAGGTTTTACGACTACCTCGGTAATAACGTACCCGTATTACAATGAATGGATGATAGAAGAATAAAGGAATATGAAGCATTGTGTCATGCAGAATCTTCTTAAGAACTGCTCAGATGAGCATATTTAAAGAGAATGCTCCTTTTTCACAACATCTATTATTTCATTTAAGAAACTTTTCTTAATAAAAAGGGTTGATGTTGATGGAATCTGCTCAAGAAATCTGATTACTTCTATCGGCTTAAGCTGATTTCTTCTTATCGCTCTTAACAGAATACCTATAGTTCCATGTGATCTGATATTCAGGCTCTTTGCTGCAAGTCTTGCAGCAGTATCATCAGTTAACAAAATAGATCCTGGATGTTGAATGCACAGTGAAAGCGCTTCTTTCTCTCCGGCATCAAGATTAAAGGCGTGACTAAGAATATGGACTCGTTCTGCTTTCTCTGTTCCAACCGTTGTCTTTATGAAGGAAACGCCGGTTTTTTTGAAGGCTGAGGGTCGATGATGCTCTACCTCTTTCCATACACTTTCCGGGACAAGAGGCTCGAAATCTGAAAGGAGATTAAGACATCCAATCTCATCGAGATGGATGATTGGGCCTGCATCTAAAACAAGTCTTCCAATGAGAGCTTGTTCAGTCTTTTCCATGCAAGCCCCACTCAACATCCTCTTTTAAGAAATGCTCCATGAGTTCAGGCTTGTGTGTTTCCAGGTATCGTCGGAGAGCTTCATTTATAACATCCCCTTCATTAGAAAACCATCCACCTTCTACGAGCGTTTTAACCTGCTCATACAACTTGTCAGGAAGTTCCGCATTTAATGTCTTCATGAATTTCACACCTCCTTTCAGAAAATTCTTTCATTATTATAACATTTCGCCCTTCATACCCATTTATCAATATGTATAATTCCTTTTTTAAATGGCTAGTATTATAACTCTGAGGAAATATTCACCGGTGAAGCAATCGTCGATAGTAAACCGAACCAGATTTATGAAACAGGCATTTTGTTTCCTGCCTGAAATCTGTTATTATTGTGTGAGTTTTAAATTTATTCTTTGTGATTAATTGTATGTGGAACGCACATTTTGTTGCAGCTGATGGCTGACAGCTGTCAGCTAATAGCTTATAAATTTGGGAGCGTATAAGGTTCTGGTGTCCTTCCCGGACTTCAAATTTAATTGATGCATAAATCGTAAGTTGGCATCTGGTCTGAGTTTTTTAATAATTCTTTAATTTTTATAGTTTTTTCTAATTCTATCTATTTCTGCGTTTTCTTGTTAATTCTGTCCTTTCCGCTGTATTCTGGTACAAATCTGCTACATTTCTGGTACAGTTTGAAGTATCAATGAGCATGAGATATGATTTACTTTTTTCTATGGAAGTTTTGAGACTATAAACTTGCACACTAAATTGAAATTGAAGATTGAAGCTGAAACGCACTTATGATTCTTAGATATACATTGATCAACGCTTAAAATCAGCAGATGATAGCACAGTCATTCATTCTCACTAATTCGCTATTATGTTGTTTTAAGATTTTATTTCATAATAAAGATTACAATTGTAAATATACACGGAAGAGAATATGAATCGTGTCAGTTAACAGCTATGTCACAATATAATTTGTGCCGTGATGCCGAAGTAAGTAGGGTTGAAGGAATGTGAGATAAAATATGGCATTACACACATATCGGCCCCGCCTTTTACCAGCATCAATCCAATTTTTTTTTGTTTAACCAAAATAATAAACGGGGTACTCTTACACAGGCAACGCTACCGAAACGGTCTCTTTACTTCTGTAGACACTCAGGGCCTGTGATCAATTCGAGGACGTGGGAAACGGATCATAAAAAGACCGATCAAGAATAGAAATACAGAAAAAGGAATATGCTCGAGCATCCACAATGCAAGCCCATTCAGTCCATACCAGATTCCGGAGCCTGCAAGCCAGTGAAACATTGAGTCATCCATAGGAACCAGGACGGCAAATGGAATAAAAAGCGGAAACTCGGGCCATCCGCTGCCCAGCATCCACAACAACGACTGGCCTGCAACAACGAGAACTCCCGCTATCATACTTATAATCCCTGCGCTCATAAACGAAAAGCGGGCCAACAAATGAAGATTCCGTTTGCAGCGACAGCAGAACCAATAAAATTTATAGCCAGCACCCATCGGCATAATACACTCCCGCAAACAACTAATTAACCCCTTGATTACTCAGTGCGGGGAATATCCCCGTATCCACACTGTCAACCTCTCTCCTGATTCTCTCAATAATGTCCTGCAGTTCCCTGTTCTCGCTCACCAAAGAGTCAATGGTTTGATTTGCCGCATGCAGTATATTTTGAAGCTCCACTATTTCCTGCACGCATGAACCAGGTTGTATAGCATTTTGCTCAGATACATCTCCGGATTCGCTCCAGGCGTTCTGCGTTGTAACAGATACGGTAATACTCACTGCCATGAATACAATTAAAATACAAAGTTTTCTCATCATCTTTTTCTCCTGTATACCATTAATCTTAAACAGACAAATATACAATGAAGCACAATGAACTACCTCTGGCTAGCAATAAGAGCCTGTGTATGGGCAATTGCTTCATTAATCTTTTCATTGCCCGGCGATGCCTTATGGGCGAGTTCCAGAAACAGCAGGCTGCGCTTCCAGTCCCCTCTTCCATATTCCAGCGAGTCAAGGAGAATATCCGCTTCCGACGCATAATCGTAAATGCTGGACGATGGAAGCCAGGCCCGGTTCTTTTCTTCCTTTTCAGGAATTTTGTTAATAAGTCTGAAAAGGATTGTGGAATCTCCTGTTTCCCCCTCTCTTGCCAGGGTTTGGGCAGATGTATTTAGAATCTGAATCGCTGTAGCATCCATGTCTGAGTCCATGAGGAGCAAGCCCAGTGACCAGCCTGCATATGCACCGGCTAAGTTTTTTTGATGAGTTATCAGGGCAGGGTCTGTTGGTGTGAGTTTTTCTATTGCCGATATTTTCATCTGGCGCACATAGGTTTCAGCTTCTGCAAGAGCCTGACTTTCAATATTCATTATTTTGGCAGAAGCAATTTTATTTAACGCAGCATCGTAATTTTGTGATTTGATATTCATGTGGGCCTGCAGCAGCGATATGCTGAATTTATCCGGGTACTGGCTAAAGAAACGGCTATTAAAATCTCCTGATATGACGAGTCGGGTTATTGATTTTTTCAAAAGTTCCCGTTGTTCGCGCTCAAGTGAAAGGAGAATGTCATCTATTTCATTCAGAATCTCATCTTTCTGGCTGATATCCGGGAAGCGGGCAAGATGCCGTGCCTTCTGATAACTGCCCCGTTCAGCATGCCATGCACCTATCAAGACCCTGGAAATGTCCTTTGCAGAATTAAGGGATTTGTGTGCATAGGCACGTATCTGGCTGCCCATCCTGAAGGCATTCCCAATAAGCACTGTCACACCTTCCTCAACTGCAATGAGACGGTTGATTTTTTTAACGTCAGAATCATATGCTGACAACTTGTCTGTTAACCGGCCGGCAGTTGCCTGGCAGTATGAATCTTCAGCTGAATCTTCTTCCACGTCAGCGCAGTCCTTGTCAAATTGACTGAATTTCAGCCTCAGTTCGGTCAGTCGATTGGCTAATATAGCCCTGCCAGATATGAACTGAGATTTAAGAGGATCAGATAAGGTGGAGGGCACCTGTCGAAGCTCGGTGACTTCTGCCGCACATAATCCTTCTGGAGTTGTAATAATCCATGACATGCACATCAAAAGCAGACTCATCACGATCAATAAGGTCCACAGTCGTTCTTTAATGTAGCAGTTCATGCAATTATTCTTTGCCCCTGCGCCTGGAGTCGAGCTACTTCTTTTTTTCGTCAGTTCCGGTTTTCGATGAATCGTCACTTTTTACCTCCCTGATTTTACCCAGTTTGTAGCGCTTCCTGAGTTTCCGTTTCTTATCTTTTACCAGGTTTTTGTTATGCTCTGCGTCAATAAGCTCTTTCTTTTTTTGTGCAATAACAATAAGCACCATGGCTTTTTTCACTGGACTGATTTCCGAACTGCTTCTCATTTCCTGAAGGTTGGCAAGCTCTTTGTTCTTCTGGTCAACATTTGCTTGAGCTCTCCTCTCCCTGATGTCCAGCTTCTTCCATTCCAGGTTGTTTAGTAGTTCTTCGGGAATCTCTTCAGTTTGATCAAACTGGCGCGCATCCACAACCATAGGATTAATTAATTTACCAATGTTCTTACCCGGAATATCGAACACCTTGTTCGACTGTATCTTTGCTGCTTCTCCGGATAATCCCTGTGCTAAATAGCCATGATATTCTGCTGAAGAAGCCTGTTCCATTACACTTTTGTAAACATTGTGAAGTGAATTTGCCAGGTTCTTCCTCTTGTTGTTTACTTTAAAAACAGACTTGCTAATAGAGTTAAATACTGGATTAATAATTGGGTCAAGGTGTCTGTCAATGAAACCTTTCTTTTGTAAAGAGTTGATCAATTCCTGAGCGTTTTTATACGATGGATCCAATTCCAAAGCTTTTTGCGCCTCTTCCTCTGCCTGCTGGTATCGCCCCTTTCTTTTCAGGATCAGCGATAGATTGTAGTGCATAGTGGGATTATCAGGATTGTGCTCCAGGCCATTTCTATAGACATCCTCTGCATCATTATATCTCCATTGATCCATCAAAGAATTACCCAGTTTAGTCACGGCACTGCCATTTCTCGGTTCTTGTGCAATTAGCTTTCTGAGCTTCATCTCATACTGCTCAAGGTCACCACTAACAGAGAGCTTATTGGCTTGCCTGAATATTTTTTTGTTTTTCAGATCATTGACCCATTGCTGTATTCTACTGTCAGACGGATCCAGGTCCAAAGCTTTTTGCGCTTCTTTCTCAGCCTCCTGATAACGGTTTTGCCGCAGCAGGGCGATTGAAAGATTGTGGTGCAGCATGGCATTGTCAGGGTTGCGTTGCAGGCTTTCTCTATAGGCTGTTTCAGCGTCTTTGTTTTTCTTCTGCTTCAGCAGATTATTACCCAGCATTTGGGCGTAATAGGTGCTCCCCGGATTTCGTTCCAACAGTTTATTGAAATATTCCCCGGCCTGAGCAAAATCACCGGAACTGGCTAGTTTGGCTGCTTTTTTCTTAAGCCTATTGTCTTCTTGATTGCGTAGGACAATTTCACGATTGCGCCGGTCATTTTCGCGGTTCTGTCTGGCAACGGCAATATTGTCGCGGATATAATCGCAATCCATACCGGAGCGGCAATAGCCCAGTGCTGATTCATAAGCGGCAATTGCACTGTCATAGTCCTTTTGATCAAATAATAGATTGCCGCGGTCAGTTTCGCGATTGCGTTGGACATTGGCAATATTTTTATGGATATAGTCGCAATCCATACCAGAGCTGCAATAGCGCAAAGCTTCATTGTAGCTGGCAATTGCTCCGGTATAATCTTTAGCATGGAAACGTGCGATTCCTTCTTCATTTGCATCAGTTCTACGAATCGAGTCCTTTTTCTTTTGAATTCGATCCAAGCCTTCGATCGCATCAGCATCGCCGGGATACATACCGAGAATGGACCTGAAATATGATTCAGCCATGCTGAAATTCTTCTCATTCAGATAGAAGTAGCCCCGGTCAATATACAAACTTCTCAAGTTTCCCCTGTGTAGTTCGCGATCAGAGGCTGTTTGAGCATATTTTATTGCCTTGACGTAAAAGTCGCTTGCCTTTTGATACTGCCCCCACTTTTTGTAGATGATGGCAAGGTTGTTGTGCGCAGCAGCATGTATGTTGTTGTATCTGATCGTCTCAAGATAATACTTCTCTGCACCCTCTAAATCACCGGCTTCACCCAGTGCATAGCCGCGTTGAAACGCCAGGTTGGCAGGATCGGGTGGAGGTGGCGGAGGTGGTGGTGTGGCGTCATAGCAGGCTGGATTTCCTCCGCAATCAGGCGGGCATGTGTGATTACCACGGCTATCGGACCACTGACCCCAAACACATTCACCGCCAATCGCGTTCGTTGTAATAAGTATCCAAAACACAGCGAAAACAGCCACGAGTCGTAATGAAGTCATCACCAGATTATATCCTGCCCATCGCTTTTCATATGGTGGACTTGAAGAGTTAAACCAGTTGCCCATTATGCCGTAACACCTCTTTAACTTTTTCAATCAAGCTGATTTCATCCTCTTCGATGCCTTCTTTCATAGCTTTCATCGTGATATAGGGACGGACTATTAATCTGATTGGTAGAGAAAGGATCAAGCCGCCAATGATTGATCCAATCAGGACAGGAGCTATGACATTAGTGTTAGAAGATTCACCAGTGCATATGGATATCCCTGTCAAGCTAATAAAGGCAATCAATATTCCGAGCATGATGCATGTTCCGTTCCTGTCCAGGTCCCGCCCCATGGACACATGAAAAAATGTCCTGTCGCTTGATCGAAGAACTTCAAGGACCAGCTTAAACTTCCAGAAATTCCCCCGGGACAGGTAAATGTCCCAACGAGTTGTAAGTGGAGGTTCGGATCCGGAACTTATGTTATGACGGACCTTATAGCCCTCTCCTTCGGAGTACCGTTTATTTAAATTACCAAGCAGCCTCTTGCCGATAACTTCAAGCATAGCTTTTGGCTCACCTATTGAATACCCGGTTATATCCGTATGGCAAATAGACTGCATTTTCATGGGTTCACACTATTAAAAAAATCAAAATATTTATTTGATATATGAGATCGAATCTTCATTTATTAGCAACTTGTTAAACACGTTAGTTACACTTTATTTCCAATGAAAGGCTATATTATTTATCGGTTTTTTGATATTAATCCTAAAGAGGAGTTTTACTTCTGAAATATATCCACCCTTATACCCATTTGGTTCGTAGACATGTATTTTTAAGAGGAAGCGGGGTAAGTGTGGCACTATGGGGGAGTTGTGGCGAGAAACAATATTTCAAAAAAGCTCTCTTTACACCCTTTTTTATGGATATCCCTTCTATCAAATCGAAATCATTCTTTTAACCTGTAATTATCAATTTTAGAGTCCTCAAATATTATTTATAAGCAGATAGAAGCTTTAACTCTGAGAAGAAGAAAATCTGAGGATATCTAATACAATTCTGCTACATATTCAAATAGAAATTGTTTAGCTCACGGTAAAAATACCTATTAATCAGACATGTGTATAAAGATCAGCAGGAAGAGCGCCGGACTTCAAGTTTCATTAATGTGTGAGGTCAAACCCGCACATTACTATTTGCAGAATTTTTTAAATGTATAATGCAGGTCTGACCTCTTACCATATAATTTCCGTTCCTTATTAATAGCCCAATCAGCTAATATATAATAGTTGATAACCACTGAAGACCTGGGGTTCACCATGAATAAAGTCTTATTCATTATTATTGCCATTTTGCTTCTGCCCAGCACTTCAGCATTCTCACGCGAAGGCAAATCAGTATTTGAAATTCAATGCATTCGATGTCATTCCCTTGAGCGAGTATTAAGCAAAAACAAAACGTTAGAGGCCTGGCGAAGAACTGTCATGAGAATGTCTTCCTATTCTTTCAGAAAATTTACACCAGATGATATGGATAATTTAGCACAGTACCTTGCGAGAAATTCAGCACAACGAGCGCCTCTCACTACCGCTGAAGAAAAGAAAATGAGAAATATTACTGAATTAGAGGACAGTGAAATGTTCGATTTCAATAAGGTGAGAGTCAGTCAGTTCATAGACCCGAAATTCTGCAGTGGTTGTCATTCCGAGATTTTTGATATGTGGAGCGGTTCAATGCACAGTAAGGCATTCCTTAATCCGCTCTGGCAGAGTGCTGCAAAATTATTTGTAAACGAGGTATCAACGTCAGCTGAAATTCTGGAAATGAAGACCTGTGTAAAGTGTCATACACCGCTTGGGTTCCGCTCTTACCTGATAAACTATCCGAAGGATGATTTCGATAAAGTCCCTGAACTTCCGGCACAGGGGGTTTTCTGTAACTGGTGCCACAATATCAGTGAAGTGAAGCATATAGGTGACGCCCGTTACAAGGTCAACCCTGGTGGCGGTGAAGAAGCCCCGTCGACAATGCTTGGTCCTTTCAAGGATGCGTACTCAAATGTCCATCCAACAAAGTACTCAGCGTTGCACACCCGATCAGAATTTTGCGGGCTCTGTCATAATGTCTCACACGCTGTAAATCGGCTTCCAATTGAAACCACCTATGATGAATGGAAAAACAGCCCCTATAACACAGGAGACCCGGACACTACCGTAAGCTGTCAGGACTGTCACATGAGGCAAAGACCGGGAGTTCCTGCAACAGGAAAGACAGAGCGACCTGACAATCCGGGCAAAGCAAGTAGATATGGGCCGCAACGAAAGCATATATGGACCCACTACTTTGTGGGAGCGAACGCTCTTATTACAAAACAATTCAGGAGTGATACACACGTTCAAATGGCTATGCAAAATCTTCAACATGCCGCAGATTTGGAAATCATAAAAAACAGTGCGTACAGAACGAATGAAATCTCGGATATTAAGGTAAAGGTGATCAATTCCGGGGCAGGCCATTATCTCCCGACAGGCCTAACGTCATTAAGGCAGATGTGGCTCTACGTGAAGGTCTCTGACAGCAACGGGAAGTTGATTTTTCAGTCCGGAGTACTCGATGAACAGGGTGAAATTGATGACAGTGCGGTACTGTATCATACTGTGCTGGGTAATGACCAGGGTGAGCCTGTAATAAATATCGCAAAAGCAGTAAAAATTCTCCATGATCACAGAGTTCCGCCAAAAGGCTCCGTTATTGAATCATTTTCCTTTAGAATCCCCCCTGACGCAGTTTCTCCCCTGCGTATCAGGGCAACGCTGAAATACAGAAGTATCTCGCAACCGCTCGCACAAGAATTAATGGGAGATGATACACCGGACATACCTGTCATAAATATGGTGAGCGATTATGAGAGTGTTAATTTCCCTTAACCGGTAAAAGGGTTATTAAAGTTTTGACTGTCTCCCCTACCTGTGATAATATTTCTTCATAACCCGGTCGATGGTGTCAAATATTCAGATTACATTTTTTCTGAAGAATGCAGATCTGACACTATCTATTCATTAATGGCTGAAAAAAAGGAGTTTTATCATGAAACGTCGTGATTTTTTAAAGGCCTCGGTTCTGGCTACCGCCGCATTGGCAGGCAGACCCCTCTCTGCTGAATCCACAAAAGAAAAACCTACAATCAAACGTTACCGGGAGATAGGAAAGACCGGCCTCAAAATGAGTGATATCTCTCACGGAACAGGGCGACTGCCCTCACCGTCAATGATACTCCGCTCCATAGACAGGGGCATCAATTATTTTGACACTGCCCCTGACTATGGATCTTCGGAAAAGTACATTGGCCAGGCAATGAAAAATATCCAGAGGGATAAAATAATTATCGCGTCAAAATTCTGCACACCCTATTCATACCCGAGCCATCTTGAATCAACCCGAAAAAAGAAAGACTATGTTGCTGCCGTTGAAGACAGTTTAAAGCTGATGAAGACCGATTACATGGACTTCTGCTTTGTCCATGCTATCGGGGAGCAGGGCAGTAATATGAAGGAAGAAAACAAGCGGCTCCTTAATGAGGAAATGCTTGCCGCTGCTGATGATCTGAAGAAAGCAGGGAAGGTCCGCTTTCTCGCAGTGTCTTCCCATGGCCCCCACAATATGGAAGATCTTCTCCTGTCCGCTGTCCGGTCAGGCCATTTTGATCTTATTATGCCGGCCTTTAATTTCTTAAACTTTCCCCGCTTGTCAGATGTGCTGAAGGAAGCAAAAAAGAAGGGTGTCGGTGTTATCGCAATGAAGACCCTTGCTGGAGCAAAGGACTCAGGAGTTGACAAAAGCATTGATCCCTTTGAGCCGGCAGCCTTTAAATGGGTGCTCAACCACCCCGAAGTGAATGGTCTCGTCATAACGATAAAGTCCATTGCAGACCTGGATCTCTACCTCACTGCCTCAGGTGGAAATTTCTCGTCAGCAGACCAGAGAACACTCGACCGGTACGCAGGTCAGTTCAGCAGGGAATACTGCAGGACCGGCTGCAGTGACTGCGAAGAGGCATGTCCGGAAAATGTCGCTGTTGCCTCTACACTGAGATATCAGATGTATTTCAGGGACTACGGGATGGAAAAGAAGGCCATGGCCTCTTATTCAGGACTGATTGCAAAGGCTGATAAATGCGCAGCATGCCTGACTGAGAACTGCCGGGGGGCCTGCCCCTACGGGTTACCGGTTGCGTCGCTTCTCCGTAATGCCCATGGCAACCTTTCATTTACGGTATGACGATGTCGATCTCTGTCCGTCTCTCACTCGTACTGTTTTTGCCCGTCCTTGCCCTGTTTCTCTACCTTGAAGGACAGCGCTACGATCCGGCGCGTATCCGGTTCGAGCCTTCACAGTCCGAAGGATCCGGGTTAATTTCCCTTATCCCATCCGATATTTCAGGGTATACCAGGAAAGGCCCGGTCCGTTCCTATACAAAAGAAAATCTCTATGAGTATGTTAATGGTCATGCTGAATATTTTATCTCGGCAGGTTTTGTCACGCTTGCTGTGGGAGAGTACGGGAAATCAGGCTCTCCAGACGCCGCACCGGATGTAACCGTTGACATCTATGATATGGGCCGGAGCATCCAGTCCTTTGGTGTTCTCTCTGATGAATCGGGAGGCAGTCTCTCTGATCTTGGCAGTGAATTAACAGGCTTCAGAACTGACCGGGGGTTGAGCTTTGCGAAAGGCCGGTACTATGTCAAAGTCTCATCATTTGATGAGACTGTTTCTTTAGAGAGTTTTAGCGAACGAATAAGCAGAGGGATCAGTACTGAGTCAGAACCTTTTCCCGAGTTTTCCCGGCTCCCTGATCTGGGGAAGGTTGTATCAACACGTTTCATAAAAGAGGCATACCGTGGGCTTGATTTTGCCAATAACGTTATAGAGCGGGAATACACCAGGGATGGTAAACAATTGCAGGTCTTTGTCATTCCCGGCGATAAAAAAGAAATCATGAAAATCACCGCTTCTTTTACCGAATACTTTTCCCGTTCTGAAATTCAGTATAGTCTGAAGGAGATTGAGGCAAATAAAGTTTACACGATCAAAGATCCCTATGAAGGCGACTGGCTTATGATATCGTCACCTGACACGCTTTTCGGACTCTTTGGTGATTTTGATGACAGGGTAGTAAACGCTCTGATAAAGGACAAATAACAGATGCCTTCACAACATAAAGCCAGGGAACCGCTCCTTACCAGAAGAGAATTGATCGTCAAATCCGCTCTTACCTGCGGCTTTGCCGCAGGGGCAGGTGCCCTCGGATATCTTTTTTACAGTGATGAGCCGATAAACCGCCGGAAAGAAAAGATATATACCTTCAAGGATTATGCTATAGCTCAGTCAAACGTCTATCCTGCATTTGTCGTGGTTCGGGGTAAAGTTATCCCGCAGATGGCTGCGGCAGCCCTGGACAGACTCGGAGGAATTTCCCGCTTCATCAATCCCGGAGAAAAGGTGCTCATAAAACCGAATGTCGGCTGGGACAGGCAGCCTGAGCAGGCAGCAAACACCAACCCTGAACTGGTGGGTGCTGTTGTGGCCCTCTGCCGGGAGGCACGTGCCTCGGAAGTATGGGTTACTGACGCCTCCATAAATGATCCATACAGATGCTTTGCCCGCTCAGGCATAGAAGATGCTGTCAACAGGGCCGGCGGTACCGTGAAATATGCTTCTGAAAATGATTTTGTCCTGACTGACCTGAAGGGACAGGCATTGCGTGTATGGCCTGTCAGCAGATTTTTTCATGACGTTGACAAGGTGATAAACATGCCTGTTGTAAAACAACACTCCTTAAGCAGATGCACAATCGCGATGAAAAACTGGTATGGTGCCCTGGGAGGACAGCGAAACAGGCTGCACCAGGACATACACACCTCTATCGCTGATCTGGCGGCGGCAATCCGCCCGACGTTCACTATAATCGATGCCACACGGGTATTGAAACGGAACGGCCCCACCGGAGGAAGCCTCTCTGATGTTGCTATCGAAAACACAATTATAGCCGGCATTGATGAGGTCGCCCTTGATTCCTACAGCCTGGGGTTCCTGGAGCTTGATCCTTCAGACATTCCCTTTCTGGAGATCGGTGAAAAGCGGGGGCTCGGGGTCATAGACTGGGCATCACTGCATTATGAGGAGTTGAACATTTAATTGTAAGAAGGGAGTATCAGCCGGGCAGCATGGTCCATTCAATACTTCCGGAACAGATATATGAATAAATTTCTCACACTCCGCAATATCAGGCGCATATATTCAGTCTTTTTCTTCGGGCTCTTTGTCCTGCTTCTGGTTATCACTGATTTCCGCAATATGAAGGGCTATGAAGTATCATTATTTCTCGAGCTCGACCCTCTCATATCCATTGCTGCCTTTTTGACCAGCTGGACAGTCTATAAAGGTCTGGCCCTGTCCCTTGTCATTATTGTCGGCACGCTCCTGCTCGGACGTTTTTTCTGTTCCTGGATCTGCCCCATGGGAATCCTGAATCAGTGGATAAGCCACTTGTTTAATAAGCGCCGCCCTGTTGATGACTATCGGACTAATGCATACCGTCCGATATTTCGCATAAAATATTATATTCTTACCCTTCTTATCGTCCTGGCGTTATTCGGATCACTTCAAACAGGCCTCTTTGACCCGATTTCACTGATTACGCGGTCCTTCGTTATTTCCGCCTTCCCTGCGCTGCATTACTCGGGTGGAGAACTATATATCAGGCAGCCCGTCTTCTCCGGTGGTCTGTTTATAGCGGTCATATTTATTACTATCCTTTTTGCGAACAGGTTTATATCACGTTTCTGGTGCCGCGTGCTCTGCCCTCTCGGTGCTCTCCTTGGCATTCTTTCCAGCAGGTCACTTGTTCGGATCAGGAGAGATGTTGAGAAATGTACTGACTGCCAGAAGTGCCTGCGCTACTGCCACGGAGGATGTGATCCCCACGCTGAACTGAGAATCAGCGAATGTCACGCCTGCATGAACTGCATCGAGGACTGCCCCGAAGATGCTATCCATTATGGATTGGCCAGGGAGTTCAGCTCTGTGCACAGGCCGGTCGATGTTAACCGGAGGAGGCTCATTGAGACAGCCCTGACCGGCATTGTCCTGTTTCCGATGATGAGGAGCGTGGTCAATGCGCAGTCCACTTTTCAGCATGATGTAATCCGCCCTCCCGGCTCATTAGCCGAGGATGAATTCCTCCGGAGATGCATAAAATGCGGGGAATGTATGAGAGTTTGCCCCACAAATGTGATCCAGCCTGCCCTGCTTGAGGGAGGATTTGAAGGACTCTGGACTCCTGTACTGATGAATAAAATAGGGTACTGCGAATTCAACTGCATTCTCTGCGGCCAGGTCTGTCCAACAGGTGCCATTATGCCCCTGAGTTTGGAAAAGAAGATCGGGAGCCCCCCTTTTCATCAGCCCGTCAAGGTAGGAACAGCCTTTTATGACAGGGGCCGCTGCCTGCCCTGGGCCATGAATACCGAATGCATCGTCTGTGAAGAAGTCTGCCCCACGTCACCGAAGGCGATCTGGTTCGAGACCACAGAAATCTCGCTGCGCAACGGGAACAAGAAGCAACTTAAGCTTCCCCGCATAGAGCCGGAACTCTGTGTTGGCTGTGGAATATGTGAAAATAAATGCCCTGTTCAGGACCGTGCCGCTGTCCGTGTCACTTCAATTGGTGAGACCCGTTCACCATTCAATAGAATGATTCTGAAAAACTGATTCATAATCATTTCAGTTTCAATCTACCCATACTTGCCTGAATATTAAAGAAATAGTTCAATTATGCCGATTGTTATATACAAAGGGAAGCATATGAGCAATTTACACTATCCACTGCAAGAGTCAGTAATGTACCTCGCTATCAGGGTATCCCGGGCATTACGCAAGTACCAGAATCAGGAGTTTACCAGAAAGGGCTACACCGTTACCGTCGAGCAATTTGATATTCTTCTCTATCTCTGCGAAAAGGGCAGTCAGTCACAAAAGAGCCTTGGCAGAGCAGTGCGAAAGGATAAGACAACCATGACACGGTTAATAAAAAGTGTTGAAGTCTTGAATTTCGTCAAACGGAAGGCAAACAGGGAAGATAATAGAGAGAAACTTGTCTCCTTAACGAGGTCCGGAAAAAAGATAACGAAAGAACTGGCAGGTCTGACAGAAAAAATACTGAATAACATACAAAAGGGAATTCATCCTGCCAATCGCGACATCACCCGGACAGTTCTCAAACAGGTTCACGACAGGCTGTCGAAAAATCTCGATCAATAAAAGATTACCCGTACTACTCTCTTACTGTTCAGACTCAACCAAAGAATCAAACTCTTTCATGATCTTTTTTGCTTTCCATTCAGAAACAAGAAATGCGTAGGGACTCTCTGATGAAATTGCCGGGAACTTGTTATCCTCTTTCTCAAAAAAGGAAAGCCTGTATGTTTCCTGCCCTTTGAGCTGTACCATATAAACAGGGTTGCTGAAGTCTTGCTTTTGCCTGTCTTCTATGAACTCATCGCATTGAAAGCCGGACAGAGTATTCACAATACCCTCTGCTTCCGCTGCCTTCACCGTCCTGCCGTCAGCAGTAGTCCAGACAGGTCCCGCGTCTGAGGGTGGCTGAGGTTCCTCCTTCTCTTCAGCAACATCTACTGATACAGGAGCGACAGTCCTGATGATCGAGAGCTCTTCTTCCCCTTTCTGCAGAACAATTTCAGCTATCTCATCATTAAATGACATCACCTTTTTATCCCGCAATTCAGGTACTGTCCGATCTATGTCTTTTCTTACTTCCTCCCTGGAATGATACACGCGGTAATCATCGCCTATCATGACAAATGTCTGGCGATGGGTAGGAGTATTTTTACCGATCATTATCTTTCGCAGAACATTGTCCCCCTTATATGCGGCTACCTCGATACGATTTTTTTCGTCAAGCTCATAGATCGCGTAATTTTTTGACTCCGAAGCGAGGGCACTCAGCGTGAGGCCGGAGACAGCGCTGATCATTTTCTGCACCATGGCACTGTCAGCAGGATATTTATTGTCACCAATAAGCCATGTATCGCCCTCTTTGACAATCGTGATTTCAGAACCTGCCTTTCCCGTGGTAATTTTCGTAATATCCTCAGCAGCCAGTTTCTGAATCTCAGGCAGCTCATAATGAGTTTTTTCATTTTTCCTGGTTGATATATAAAAAACAAGAACCGTAATTAAAAAGAAAAGAATGGCTATCTCTTTTTTCTGTCTCATAGGGTGACTCCTTGCTGCCACTATTTATTGTTTGAAATCGATATGTCCAGTGAGGACGGGCTGTTCGTCGTCCAGACACTGACGTCTCTCTTAGCTGAATATCTTCTGTATCGTGCGCTTTCTTGCAGAACGCCGCGCCCAGACAACGATCCCCGCAGCAATCACAAGTATCGGAATCCCCCCTATATTGGCCGTCTTTATGGCAGTTCTCGCGGCAGGAGCGATTTCCTGGAGAGGGTTGAATCGCTGTGTCTTGCTGCGCATCGACGCAATCTCTTCCCTTCCGTTCAGATAGTCTATTATGTTCAGAACAAACTGGGAATTGGGTGTCTTTCCCTCGTCGTCTACAACATTATTTTTCAGAACTTCTGAAGTTCCCAGGAGAAATATTCTGGCTTTTTTGCTCCTGTCTATAATGACATCCCTGCTTTTTATCTCTGACATATCAACACCCGACACAGTGCTTTCGGATGGACTATCTTCCCCGCCGGTGGCTGCAGTATCCGCGGCTTTCTCTTCTTTTTCCGGTATAGCCTTGCCTTCAAAGTAACTTGCGAAAGAGCCCTCCAGCATATACGCCATGGGCATACTCCCGAATTTATCATCTCCCGCAGGAGGCTGGATCGCCCGGGGATCAAGGTTAATCCTTCCGGTCATTTCCCAGGATTCATCAGAAGAAGAAAACAGCCTTGTTGCCCTGAGCGCGTCACCCCCGGTTTTCTGTGTATCCGCTTCTACAGGAGACGCGGAGAGCATAACAAGCCCCTTGATGTTATTGAGATACGCTGCATCTTTGTTTATCATCTCGCTTTTGATAATGGGGGCAAAATATATCGTCCGCTCACCGCCTCCAAGCTGACTGGGCATCCTCTGTTTAAAGCTGTTTTTATCAAGGACGATCGATTTCTTAATGTTGAGACCGTAATGGGTCAGCAGTTTCTCAAGACCTGTATCGACAGGCATCCAGTATGATCTCTGAAACTGCGGAACCATGGACTGCTGGCTTTGGGGCTTCACCTCTTTGAATGAGTCCATGAACAGGGCGAGGCTGTTGCCCTTCATGAGGAACTGATCGATTTGATAGAGCTCATACTCTGAAAACTGCTCATTCGGACCGGCAACTACTAATGTGGAAATACCGTCCGGAATCCCCTCTTCCTTCAGGTTAACCTGTTTGATCGAATATCCCTCTGAAAGCAGTGTATTCAGGTTGGAAAGCGATTCCTGCTGCTGGGGCTGACCGAACATCGGGGGCAGTGACTCAATGGAATGGGTGCCATGATCAGCCAGGTAGCCTATTTTCTCATTTATGTTAATGACCAGCTCAACCGTTTCGGCAATTGACTGTTCGATTTCCTCGAGATCAGCCATCTGATACTGTGTGCCAAATATAGGAAGGCGGATCACCTCGATAAGTTCAATATTCTCTTTCTGCTCCCCGTGCTGAACAATAAGACCGGCAATACCCTTGTCTGCGGCGACTGTCCTGCCTCTTCTGTCCTTGAACTCGTCCCAGTTGAGGCTCAGCAGCCCCTGCTTTTCCGCTTCTTCGCCAGCCGTAAGGTCCGCGCTTGGATCATGGTAGGAAAATTCCAGTTTATTAAAATTTTTATTGTTTAGCCGCTGGACAGTTGCCTCTATCTGATCCGGCAGGGCAACAAGACCTGATATGTTCATGTAGGGGCCGACTATTTTCAGCGACGATGATAAGAACAGTTTTACTGATATTTTATCTTTCAGCCTCAGCAGCGCACTTATTTTGTTGTTCATTTTTCTGATAGAGGTGGTTATTTTGTATTCAAGGCCGTCAGTTGATGTTATGGTGGGTATGGATTCGATTATATCGCCATGAATCAGGGCCAATCCCATGTATGCCTTCTGAAATTTGACTTCATCCTGTTCAATGTTCTGGATCTGAACAGGGCTGATGCCATAGTTCTCAGCCACTTGACGGTTGCCGGCTGACTCCTCATTTTCCTCTCCGGACATTCTGTAGAACTGATAATTGAAATACTTCCCGCCTGCCATGGAATATTCTTCAAGCAAATCATGGAGGTATCGCTCTATATTGTTGTAGGGAGCAGGCAGGTTACTGTTAAAAAACACTTTTACCGTAAGCGGTTCAGAAAGGGTAGCCACTACGTTGCTGCTGGCTTTCGACAGCGAATACACCTTGTCGGATGTCAGATCCATCCTGAAAAACAGGGTAACCCCCGCGATATTTATCAGCACAACTACAATGAGGTACATGAGGAATTTGGTGTATTTGCCGGTCTGGACAGGATTTTTCACAGCCATTGTTATTTTTTCTCCTGAATTACGATGTTTGTACTATAGAGCATTACAAAACAGACACTGATGAAATAGATAATGTCCCTCGAGTCAAGTATGCCCTTTGAAATATTCTGAAAATGATAATCCGCGCCCAAAAACTGAAAGAAGTTCAGTGCTGACTCCGGAAGAAAAAAGAGCATCTTGTCAAGGAGGGTTAGAATGAAACACAAGGACATGCCCGTAATAAAGGCTACAATCTGGTTGCGCGTGAGGGATGAAGCAAAGAGCCCTACCGCGGTAAAGGCAGCCCCGAGCAGAACAGCACCAATGTAACCTCCGATAACAGGACCCCAGTCAAGATCACCGATAAACGATATGCAGATACCGTATATCACCGTGGGCAGGAGCATAACAATTACAAAAGCGACAGCACCCATGAACTTGCCGATAATGATGTCCATGCTTGAAACCGGCAGCGTATAGATGAGCTCGAAAGAACCGGTGTTAAACTCTTCAGAAAAGAGCCTCATGGTAATTGCCGGGACGACAAATGAGAATATGATCGGCAAGAGAGAGAAAAAGTTTCTCATTTCAGCCTGTCCGAAGAGAAAAAATGTGGAAAAGAAAAACCATCCTGCCAGAATCAGAAATATTGAAATAACTATATAGGCAATGGGAGAAATAAAGTAACTTTTAAATTCTCTTCTGAATATGTTTATTGCGCCAGCCATATCATCCCTCCCTCGTCAGTTCCCTGAATATATTTTCCAGTGTCCGCGTTTCCCTGTGAAACTCAAGAAGAGGCCAGTTATTGTTTTTGATTACCTGGTATATATCTGACCGCACATCTTTATGGCTGCTGCAGGCGATATGAAACTCAACCAGATCAGTCTCGGAGTGAGTAAGGATAACATCCTTCACCTCAGGCACGGATTTAAAGGAATCCTTCACCTCATCAAAATTCCCGTGCATTATCGAAACCTTGATAATGTAGTCGCTGCCTGCCTCGCGCTTCAGTTCGTCTGTTGACCCGTCAGCGACAATCTTTCCTTTATTTATAATCACAATCCGGTCACAGGTGGCCTCTGCCTCGCTCAATATGTGCGTGGAGAGAATGACTGTTTTTTCCCTGCCGATTTTTCTGATAATGTCCCTGATCTCAACGATCTGGTTCGGATCAAGGCCTGAGGTCGGTTCATCAAGTATGAGGATTTCGGGATCATTGATCATGGCATGGGCAAGTCCTACTCTCTGTTTATATCCCTTTGATAACTCATTAACCGGCCTGTGCATCACCTCATTGATCCCGCACATGTCCGCAAGTTTCTTCAGTCGTGAATCCACTTCAGCTGTTCCTATCTGCCGTACATCAGCCACAAACTTCAGGTAATCATAGACAAGCATGTCAGGATAGAGGGGAGCCGATTCCGGAAGATACCCCATGAGATTTTTTATTTCAAGGGAATGCTCATAGATATCGAGATCCTTAACCGTAATATTTCCGGATGTGGGCTGAAGATAGCAGGTGAGCATTCTCATTGTCGTTGTCTTGCCGGCTCCATTGGGGCCAAGCAAACCGAGAATCTCGCCCTTTTTTATATCAAATGTTATTTCATCTACAGCCCGGGAATCACCGTAGAATTTGGTGAGGTTTTCAATATGAATCATTCATCCCTCCCTGACAGAAACTTATGCACAGCTCTTTTCAACTGAATATTTTAAGGATACTGAAAATATTTTTCAATAGTGCTTTATTATACGGCACAGGTCTGATTATTCAACCGGTCAGGAGAGCTGATTCAGTTCACTGAAACCTGTGTCCTGTCAACTCCTGTATTCCCTGTCTGTTGGTCATAGGCGTAGACGATGATCTCATATACCCCTTTTTCAGCAACTTCTGCTCTGCCCTGAAATGTGCTTGGTGATACATACGACATGGGTACGGTCTTGAGTATTCTGCCGTTATGTTTAACAAGTGCCTCTATTTCATATTTATTTGAGTCCCATAACCCACCCGGGGTTAATGCGCACCCTCATATCATTACTATTCTAGCCTGGATAGGGATAACAGCCCTGCTCCCACGCAGGTCCGCCTTCGCGGCAGCAGCTACATCTACTGAAAATCCCGGGACCTCTACAATTACTCCCTCCCCGACAATATCTTTACCCGGAATGAGCCATAGCTGCGTTGAGCTTTTAATCATGTTCGGTTTCATCCCATAGGGAGCCTCCACTTCAATGGTGATCAGTCTGGGCTCATCAATATCAATAACTGTTTCAAACCCTGCGGTCGCAGAATCCGTAATCCGGCCGAAGCGTGACCGGGGACGGATCATAATGACCTCTGAATTTCC
>CAMYND010000007.1 GCA_947259645.1 Thermodesulfovibrionia bacterium
AAGGCATATGTAAAGGAAAAGTTCGACTGCAGCACTTGTGACTGTGAGGATGCCGTAAATATCTGCCCGGTAGAGGCAATAACAATGGAAGACGAATAAGAGCTTGTTTATACAGTAGTTAACGATGAATCATAAAAAGGGAGGGAAACATGGATGTTCTCGACTTAAAAAAACTGATTAAATTTCAGCCGGAAAAAATTACACGGGAAATGCTTGATGACAAACCCGAGATGCGGATAGCCCTGATGTGTCTTGAGCCGGGCCAGAAACTGACCCCTCATAAAGCCCCCATGAGACTTCTCATGTATGTTGTAGAAGGGAAAGGGTCCTTTACTGTCGGCGAAGAAACTTTTGAGGCAGACGAAAAGACCGGCATCCCCTGTGATCCGATGGTGGAACATGGCTTTGCAGCAGACAAGGGGGAGCGGCTTGTTGTTATGGCAATCGTAACACCTGTTGAATAAAGCAGGAAAGCATGAATTAGTGCAGCAATGGTAATTATTTTTTCCGGGAATAATTTAACTGGAAAAGATCTGCACCAGTATATGATAATATAGAGTAAACCAGCACGAATGTGTTCAAAAAAAACTGCCTGAATGCAGGCAAATAACATTAAACAAAATTGAGGAGGTGCTCATGAAAAAGCCGGTAGTAGATTATGATGCCTGTACGGGATGTGCTACATGCGTTGAGATGTGTCCTGAGGTTTTCGAAATGGGAGACGATGAAAAGGCCTTTGTGAAGGCTGAGGACAAATGTGATACCTGTGATTGTGAAGAAGCCGCTGACACATGTCCGTCTGAAGCAATAACGTTTGAAGAAGGATAGAGAATGCGCTGAAAGCGCCGAGAAAACGCTCCCGTCATCTGATTTTGGCGGGAGCGTTTTCTTTGTGGCTGATTCTTTCTTTTTTGAGGTACAATAGGAGCAGGGCACTCACGAGTGCAGATTTAACTGTTAGATTTGAGAGGAACATGAACAACCAGAATCAGAAAAACATTCCCATGGCCATGCTCTACTGGGGGCTTGCGGTAAGCTATATGGCGCTCCTGTTCTTTCTCTCGTCACAGGGCGGCCACTCCCTCCCTCAAATGGCTCACGGAACGGATAAACTGGTTCATTTGCTTGCATATATTCCTCTTGCAGCATTCTTTTATCACGCTTTTCACAAGAGCGGCATAAGAAAATATAAGTTCATTATGGTCTTCCTTATTGTCTGCCTTTACGGGTTATCCGATGAAATCCATCAATACTTTGTTCCGGGCAGAGATGCATCATTTGGTGATGTCGTGGCAGACTCTTTGGGGGCATTAATCGGCTGTACTGGAGCGGGTTACGCGGAATTGAAAACCAGGTTTACTTGATCGTGATAGGGATAAAGGGTCCCTTTCTTTTTTCTACTCTCTCCTCAGGATTATGGTAGTATTTAAACCTGAACAGCGCGTCCATACCATGGCAGTCTATGCAGAGCAGGCTGTAAGTCTGCGCCCTGAGAAAGCTGTTTGAGGCGTTTCCTTCCAGATTTTCTCCGGTCCCAGCTCTTTTAAATATGGGGCTCCACTGATGAACATTATGACATGAGGGGCAGGAGATATTTCCAACTGAAGCATATTCGCCGCTCCAGGGTTCATAGAGGGGGAAATAGTTAGGCTCACTCTTTATGTTTCTGCCCATGTTGTTTATAAGCTGATCTTTGGGGTGGGTGTCAATTTCAGGTATTTTGGCAGCAGCTGAGCCGTTTTTTGAATGACAGGAGTTGCACATCATGTCCATCATGCTCGTCCCCTCTCCAAGCCCCTGTGACCAGAGCTTGATTTTGTTTTTATTGTTGTGGACCACATGGCAGACGCCGCACGTTCCGGATTCGGCAGGTACCTGGCCAAGAATGTTTTTCTGATCAGGTGCTGTTACAATCAGATCATGGTCTGTTTTTTCAACGAGTGATTGCTTTGGGTGGCAGTTGGCACAGAGGACCGGTGAGGGTGAATTTTCAAGCCTCAAGAAACTGTTTTGAGAATTGCCTTCTGTTTCATAATGGTTGCCGCCTACGACATTTACCGGGTCCCACCTATGGGGATCATGGCACGTCTCACAGGTCATGATCCCGTCCTTTGAGAGCTTCCCTAACTTGTCAAAGAGCGGCAGGGTTGTGGAAAGGCCTTTTTCAGAGGGGACGATGTTTACCGGGTGCGAATGGTCTTTAATGACTTTTTTCTTTGCCAATCCTTCTTCATTATGGCAGCTTATGCAAAGGTCCTGCATAAGGATTCCGCTTTCTGAGGTTATTTCCCTGGCCCATAAGTAACGTTCCTGGCCGCCATGTACGATGTGACAAACACCGCAAAGTCCGTATTCAGAAGCCGGCTGATCCAGAAAATTTTTCTCTTCAGGGGCAAATTTGTTTATGTCATGTTTTGAATTAACAATGTTGAACTTATTGCTGTGGCACTCTTCACATAAGGCCGGTGATGCTTTCCGCAGAAAGGAAGTTTTGCTGTTGCCTTTTACCTCTTTCCCTATTTCACCTTTAACAGAATCTGCCCGCCACCTGTGCGGGTCATGGCATGAAGAGCAGGTGATTTTACCGTTTCTGTCCTGAATTCCTATTTTGTTAAAAAGCGGAAGTTTCAAGTTCTCTTTTTTAACCCCGATTGCCTGCAGGAGTTCATCAGAGTTGCTATGCTCAAAGGGGTTCACATCAACGGGGTGCCTGTAATCGGGAGGTATGGATTTTTCCGCGATCTGATTTTTGCTGTGACAGCTCATACAGAGCTGCATTGTGTAGTCAAGCCCTTCTCCCGGTTCTCTGGCTACCTTGTGGGGAAGGTGACAGGCAGAGCATACCCCGGCCTCTGCAACAGTTTTGCCATCAAGGTTTTTTTCCTCCGGAGCTGAATGAATGAGGTTATGCTTTGTGTCAGCAATATATCTTTTATCAGTGTGGCATGTCAGGCAGAGGGAGGATTTATCATCATTTTTTATCAAGAGCAGATGATCTTCTATGGTATTGTTATGTACTTTGTGGCAGGTCTGGCAGATGATTTCTCCGTTAAATCCCAGTTTTGCCCCCTTTTTGATCAGATCATCAGGAACAGTGACCTTTGCGGGCTTTACGTTAATTACATGATAGTGGTTTCTTTCACCGTCTTTCGTGAATATATTCTTGTCTCCATGGCATTCAAGGCAGAGCCCGGAATTGCGGGACGCTTCCACGAGGAAGCTCTCATTTGGCGAACCATGTACGGTGTGGCAGGTTTCACAGATGATATGATTTTTGCCTTCACCAGCCAGCCCTCCCCGTAAAAGCAGTGATGCAGGGATTTCCCGTTTCATGTTCCCCATGGGGTGGTTTCCTGAATGTTCCCCACCGTCCTTGTCAGTGTGACAGAGACGGCACATTCCGGAATCTTTGTCTGAAGTTCGTAAGAAAATCGTTTTTTCAATGCCCATTTCACTTGAGACGCCATGTGCTGTATGACATGTTGCACACTGCATATTCCCCTTTTCATCAAGAGGAAATATTTTTGGGATTTTCATCTGTTCAGGCGGCTTTTCATTAATTTTGTGCCTCAGGTCGTTGTACACCCGTGACCGGGAATCAACTACACTGCCGTCATGGCAGCTGAAACATATTTCGGGTTTTGCCACAACTTTTTCCGCCTGATAATCAACAAGGTCTGATCCCCTGCCATCTATAAAAAAAGTGTCGATCCAGCGATAGTGACAGATTGCGCATTCCTTTGCTGAATCAGGATTTCTCGGTGCAGTGACTTCTGCTTTGGCAGAGCCGATTTCCAGAACAAATGAGAGTATGAGGGTAAAGAGTAACCGTGCTGTTATCTTTGTGAAAATATTCATTCCTGTTTCCGGTTTATCGGACCTGGCGGCTTATCTCAAACCTGAGATGCAGCACCTGGTTTAAAGACTACCGTTTTTGTTTCTCAATATGGTAAACGCTCACTCGTTCAGCAAACATTTCAACAACATACAATCTGTCCTTTTTATCAATAAAGATGCCAACAGGGGAGATGAACTTCTTTACAGACCTGCTGAGTGGGTCACCTATGACAGAGTTGAATTCACCGCTTGTTTCAAAGACCTGGATTACATTTAAATAACTGTCGCTGACATATACCCGGTTCCCGCTGTCCAGTGCTATGCCCTTTGGCCTGAAAAAATTCCCCTTTTCAACGCCCCAGCCGCCGATAATCATCACGAATTTGCCGTCAGGATTCAGTACCTGTACCCGTGTGTTAATGACATCGACAATATACAGGTATCCGTCACTGTCCATAGACATCAGAAAGGGGTAGCGGAATTCATGCTTTTCCGCGCCAGGAGACCCATGTGACGAGAGTAAAAGGTTTGATGAGAGGTCATACATATGAATCTGGTGATTATCATTGTCAGCAACGAAGAGCCTGTTCAGCCTGTTATTTACCGCAACATCAGTCGGGTCAGGCGTCATCACACCCGTTGATGGCAGTTTTATTTGAGAGAGGTACTCACCGGATGGAGTGAAAATCTGTATTCGGCTGTTGCCTGAATCAGCCACATAAACTTTATCATTAGAGTCTGTATGAATACCCATGGGGAAGCTGAACTGACCGTTCCCCCGGCCTTTCTTCCCGAAGGCAAAGAGAAACTCCCCTTTCTGGTTAAATACCTTGATCTTGTTGTTTACGCCATCTACAACATATATCAATCCCTGATCTGAGACTGAAATATCACTTGGCTGCCTGAAGCTTGCAGTAATATCAAATAAATGGGTCACGAAAGTCAGTTTCACGGCATGGGACGATGCAACAGAGGATAGAAAAAATATTATTAAAAAAAGCAGGATAAAAGGTACCGGGAAAAAGGTGCGGGACGCAGTTGTTTTATATGCCTGATATGTCCTCAAGATCTTCAGAGGTTCCCTTTTGTATTAAATGCGACAGCATGTTTATCTGATCAGCGCTGACCAGGCATGCTTCCCGGCCAGCGCTGAAATTTTCTGTATTGTACACTATGCACACTCCGGCCTGCTCAGGGTTTCTTAATCTGTCCGGGCTGCAGCATTTTCGGCATATAAAATTTTGTGTAGTTTTTGATCATGCCGACGACCTCTGAGCCGGTTATTGAATCTATCCTCTCCTTTGAATACCCTATCGATTCAAGCGGCAGCAAAGGATTTTCCTCTTGATGGCAATCCTCACATAGGTAGGGTTGTTTGCTCACTACTTTATGTATGATTTTTTTGGCCCTTGATTTCTGTGCTTCTGTGAGGTCTTTCTCTCTTGTCTTGTATTCAGTAGCAAATGCTTTTCTCTCCTGAGAATCAATAGGCTGCAGTTTTCCATTGCTCTTTTCAAAGGGGATGATTTTTGCCTTGTATGTCCCGGGCGTTTCTGTTTTAACCGGACTTTCTACAATCTCTCCCGAGTTTCTATCGTACCACTTGTAAACACCGGTTCTGTCCGTACCCTCAAGTCTGACATGACAGGTCTGGCAGGCGACAAAGAATGCGTGCATATTTAAAAAAGCGCGCAAGTCCTTGACCGCGTCATGGGGCATGTCACCGTGGCATTTAACGCAATATGACCGATTGTCCGGACCGATATCAAAACCTATATGGTGAAAATGCCCTTTTATCCGGGTTTCCTCCAGTATGCGGAAGCCGAGATAATGTTTTACCCGTTCTTCCCCTTCAAGTATAATTTTTTCAAATGGTGTTTTCTTTGATTTTAACTCCTGTTCCTCTTTGTACTCTGCTATTTCCTCCGCCTCCTGCCGGCCGTGGTACTCCTCGACTATATGGGCAAAGGTCACTTTCCATATAATTACGATGAAGAAAACAGTTAACGCCATGAATCCGAGCATATATATCTTGAACAAGAAATTTTTCATGATGATGCCTCCCCTTCTTCGGCTGATTCATGAGTGTGTCCGCCATGAGGTGGAAGGATTTCCTTTTCCAGGCCCGCTTCTTTCATCACCTTGACGTAATGTTCATAGTGCTCTTCCACCATAAGCTCTTCAGAAAGGTAACCTGTTATAAAAACTTTCCCCATAGGAAATACTGAAATTGAAAAATGAACATTGTACCAGTGCCAGATAAACAGGAACAATGCTGCCAGAAGCGCCTCATCACTGTGTGCTATGATTGAAAAATTAAGCAGCTCGCCGGGCAATAGATATGTGGCAATCTCTTTGTTCCATATGATCAGTCCTGAAAAACCGATGATAACCATACCCCAGAACGGTGCCCAGTAATCAAACTTTTCTTTCCAGGTAAAATTGTCCCCGTTCGGGCGCACGTTTGTAATAAACAGCAGGTACTTTAAAAGGTCCCTGATGTCCCTGGCATCTTTCAGGTTTGGAACGAGAGACTGCGTTGCCAGCACTTTCAGGATTTTGACGGATGTTACTTTTTCTTTCTTTTTCATCGGAACTATCTGGTATTTGTATATGACATAGATTAAATAACCTATATGGTAGAAGAACAATGCCATTAATATTGCGCCTGATACCTTATGGATCATTGGTGCTATCTGAATCCCGCCAAACATCGCATAGAGGAAAGGTGCCCATGAGGCGCTATGAAATTTAAGGGGCATTCCTGTTAATACCAGGACGACCACACTCACGGCCAGGATTATATGCTGTATCCTCTGGTTCATGGTAAACCGGTAAAAATGTTTTTCTCCGTTGATGACTTTTATCAATGGATGTTTTTCCATGGCTATTTCTTCCTCCCTATCATTGCGTGCGGAGCAAATCTTCTGATTATATCGAGTAAAATAATAAACATCAGGGGCAGCAATGTCCCTCCCGTCAGTATGATAAAGAAAACGGTAAAGTAGTACTGAGCCGGGCTTTGGTCCAGGTTAAACTCAGAGTGAACAGCGTAGGTCGCAAGTTTTGGAGATGCATTGGGGTGACAGTCAATGTTAGTGCAGATTTTCCCCCTGTTCTTGTCATTAATTGATGAATCAGGGTTTTCCTTGCTTAACATCTGATGCACGGACTCGCCCTTGTTGACGTGACAGTCCAGACAGTCCGGGACCCTTTCGTCAAGGTACTGGGCGGCTTTACCATGGAATGTCTCTCCGTAAGAAAAGACAGCCTTTGTCGACATTTCGTGCCTGGCAACTATTCCGGGATCATCATGGCACCGGGCACAGACCTCGGCGATATTCAGGGGGCTTCTGCTCTTATGGAGCCTCGTTGTGATATGGTTATAAAACCTGTAGATAAATTCATCTTTCTTGTGGCAGACCCTGCACCTCCCCAAAGAAGCTTCGGAGATACCGGGGCGGACTTTCTTGAAAAAAGAAAGAGGCCTGTAGAGGGGGTTATCGTGACAGTCCTTACATTCCGGGAAGTCTTCAATGTACTTTTTCTCAGTTCCCTTTTCATCAATTTTGCCGTGTACGCTTTTTGCGATAAATGTTTCAACATCCTTGTGGGAGAACTTCTTTTCACTCGATGGTTCTACAATGTGGCACTCTACCAGGCAGTCAACCTTCTTGGCAGGTTCATGAGGGATTTTTGTGATGTCTGTGTGGCAGCCTTCACATTTGACCTTGGTATGAACACTGTTGGTGAAAATGCTTTCGTTCACATAGAAGAGTTTCATTTTTCCGTCTTCATCTACCCTGCTGATACCGGGATATTTGTGACACAAAAGGCAGTTACCCACATCTGACGCAAAGGATGAAGCCGGTATAAAACTGATTATCAAAAAGATGGCAAGCGAGGGCAACAGACAGTACCCGAAGGCTCTCGTTAAGAATTTCATTTTTTCTCTCCTCTGTAAGAGGTTCTTATTCATTATGTAAAGAATAGAAATGACCGAGCTATAAATCTAACAGTACACCATGTAAATAGCTTTGTAAAATAATTAATTGTTATAAAATTATAAAGCAGGTTAAAAGGCGTTGAATGGAGGCTATCTGACTATATTAACTCCGGATGGCCGGGGTTCAACTCTCTCCACAGGGTCGTGAAAATACTTGTATCTGAAGAGGGCGTCAAGGCCGTGGCAGTCTATACAGATGTTGTCATAACTGACATTACGAAGGAAACTGGTCGTTGCGTTTCCCTCCAGGTTCTGATTAATTCCCTTTGATTTAACGAGGGGGCTCCACTGGTGAGCATTGTGACAGGAGGGACAGGATATGTTGCCGACATGTACTTCTTCTCCAGTTTTCCTGTCGTAAATTGGCGCGTAGTCTATCTGGGACCTGTCGCTGCGCATGATATTATTTATCAGCTTATCTTCCGGGTGTGTTGCTATGAGCGGAATTTTTGATTCTGCAGGATTTCCTTTTGAGTGGCAGCTGTTGCACAGCGCATCTGCGATGTCTTCGTGCCGTGATATTTTTCCATATTCCCGGGCCCACAGTTTGATCTTATTGGGGCTGTTGTGCACTAAATGACATACCCCGCACTGTCCTGATTCTTTGACGGTCTGACCCAGGAGATTTTTTGCCTCCATATTGGTGATATTCAGGTCATGATCTGTCCCGTCAACAAATGCCTTGTCTTCATGGCAGGCCTTGCACAGGTCCGATGACGGGGAATTTGTTTTTCTGAGAAAACTGTTCCTTGCGTCCCCTTCTACATTTTTGCCAGGGTAATCTTTTATGGGGTTGTTCGGGTCCCAAACGTGGGGATCATGGCAGGTTATACAGACAACTTTTCCGTCAGGTATGACATT
The DNA here is from genome assembly GCA_947259645.1 of Thermodesulfovibrionia bacterium. Lineage (GTDB taxonomy): Bacteria > Nitrospirota > Thermodesulfovibrionia > UBA6902 > UBA6902 > Glo-13. The sequence continues at coordinate 8,705 of CAMYND010000007.1, forward strand.
CCCCTCGCTGTCGTATAGGGGCAGCGTGGTTGTTATATTGAATTTTTTTAATGTAACATCCACAGCATGAAAGTTAATGCCGAGAAGTTTTTCTCTGGCAGCTCCGTTTTCATTATGGCAGGCGGTGCATAACTGTGTTACAAAATCTTTATCCCCAAAAGGTTCCTTTGCCCATAAGTGGTCGGAATTGGCATTGTGCGGTATATGGCAGACGCCGCAGGGTCCTGAGACTGACGGGGTGACTCCCTGAATATTTTTTTCTTTCGGCGCTGTAACCTCAAGATTGTGGTCAGATGTAACTATCTGTTTTTTATCAGTATGGCACTTCAGGCAGAGGCTTGATGAAAAGTTGTTGGATATTCGCAAGAAACTGTTTGATGAATCACCCTCGACGCTTTTACCGCCCCTGTTGTCAGCAGAATCAGGGTCCCACCTGTGAATATCATGGCAGGTGAAACACTGCACCTTGCCCTTCGGGCTCTTGGAACCGTCTTCTGCAAAGAGGGGAAGAGCATCAGCTGCGTTCTCTTTGGATATGGGATCAACATTTATGGGGTGGGAATGCTTCCCTGTCCCTTTGATTTCGTATCCTGTATCCTCTCCATGGCATGTCAGACAGAGTTGCGTTGCGGGGTTGCCTTTCTTGAGAGGCCGTGCCCATAATTTTTTACCTGCTGCCCTATGGGGGGTGTGGCAGGCACTGCAGGGTCCGGATTCAGCGGCAGACTGGTCTTTAACATTCTTTTCATCAGGAAGGGTCAGCCGAAGGTCATGCTTTGTTTCAGCGATAGCGCCTTGTTCCTTGTGGCATAACATGCAAAGACTGGAATCACCATTATCAACGATTAATATTTTCTTCCCCTTTGCGCCATGTATTTTATGGCATGACTGGCAGGTTACCTGCTTGCGGTTGATCTCCAGTTTGCTTCCCGGCTCAAACAGCTCATCTGGAAACTTCAATGATGTCGTTGTGTGGAGAGGGTGGCTGTTTGAATTTTTGTAAGAGGCTTCGTTCCTATGGCATTTTTCACAGAGACTTGAATCAACATTTACCTCCCTGAAGAGCGAGGTCCTTCCCATCGGGTCGCCATGAGAAGAGGCGCCCTTGCCGTGAGCCGAGTGGCATGTACCGCAGTAGAGTTCACCTTTTACGCTCAGGGGGAGTTCCATCGGAACATTGATGTTGTTCGATGGCTTGACAAAGGTTGGGTGACTGTTGAAGTTCCAGGTAATATGGCGTGAGTCCTGTATATACCCGTCATGGCAGCTGTAGCACATCCCTTCGGAGCTTACTACACCCTGTGTGTCTTTCATAAGTACATTCCCCGGCTCGAAATCTATCAGTGACTCCTTGTCTGTTCTGAAGTCATCAAGCCACATGACATGGCAGACAACACAATCCCGCTTGGAAGACATGTCCAGGGCAAAAGCTGACTGGCAGATCATTACGGTAAGAAGTATTAAGCTTCCGAAAGCTGCGTATTTTTTTATTCTGGATATATGCGGCATAGTGGACTGTTGACCTCAGGGCAGCAGCCATTAATAATGCTGATACCCCCCATTCACTCCATGGTTATATGAACGACGTATTATTCCAATAATTTAAGTACGGTTATTTTGTTTGCCCTCATCTCCACGACAAGAAGCCTGTTATCTTTGTCGATTATAATTCCGACAGGAGTGTTGAAGGCCCTCTTTTGATTTTTATTGCAGATCACCCCGGCGTACCGGCCGAGATCAGTAAAGCCCTGAATAACACCCATGTAGCTGTCACTGACAAATATTCTGCCGCTGGTGTCCAGGGCGACCCCCTTGGGCCTGAAAAAGCTGCCCTCCAGCACTCCCCATGATCCAATGTCAGTAATATATTCACCGAAGGGATCAAATTTCTGGACCCTCGTATTGAGCACGTCAACAACAAAAACTTCATTAAAGTCATTCAGTACCATCATCCCGGGATACCTGAATGCACCGTAATTTTCTCCAAACTTTCCCCACTCGAACTCAAGTGCCCCGCCCTGCCTGTATACCCTGATCTTGTGGTTATCATTATCAGAGACATACAAATAGTTCTTGAGTTTTGATACAACAATGTCTACAGGATCAGACTTTGACTTTGATCCGGTTTTTACCGGAAACATATAGAGGAACTTGCCTGTCAGGTCGAAGACCTGTATTCTGTGATTTCCTGTATCAGCAATGAAGACCTTTCCGTTGTCTGAGATATCGATTCCAAGGGGTATCCGAAACTGACCATTGTCTGAACCCTTGCTGCCGAAGGAGAATTTCCAGCGGCCATTACTGTCGACGCTGATAACCCTGTTATTTACCCCGTCAACCAGATAAATATCGCCGTTTGGTGCTATGGCCATATCACTTGGCTGGTTGGCACTGGGCTTAATATCAAAAAGAAATTTGGTGTTTATACACTCAAGAGCAAATAGGTTTGCCGGTATGCAAAGGGAGGAAAATGCAGTCAGTATTATGAGGTATATATATATGCGCCGCACATCAACGTTGGTGTGTTTAATAGTATTTTTAAACATTATAACAGAGATTTCTGAATTAATCAGAAATCTCTGTTAGTGCTCTTGCGGATTAGTCAGAAAACAGATTCGGTATGTAAAATTTTTCGTACTTGGTTACCATGCCTTTTATATTGAGCTGCTCAAGGTCAATAGCCCTGTTTGGAGAAAAGGCAAGCTTCTTGAAATCAAGGATGCCTTTCTTTGAATGGCACTTGTCGCACTCATGCCCTTTGGGCTTAATGTTTACATGGAATTTCTTTTTTACATTATCCCTCTGTTCCGGGGTGAGTTTGTCTCTTACTTTCATATAATCCTGTGCCAGAGGCGCATCCGATATTTTAAGAGCTGTCTCACTCTTGCCATCAGCAAACTCAAAATAGGGAGCAATCTTTGAAAACAGGTCTTCAACCTCTACAAGGTTGCCGGTATCAGGATCATAGCTGGTGCCGAAAAAAGGGCCCTCGGGGTTGCCATCATAGGGGTTATACCACTTATATGCCACAGTTGCATCCTTTTTCTCTTCAATATGGCAGGTCTCACAGACAAAAAACTGGGTATGCATGTTTAACATGGCCCTGACTTTTTTGCTTTTACTGTGCGGGTAGTCAGAGTGGCATATGTAGCAGACAGGCCGCAGGTTTTCAGGGAGTTCGGGATACTCCACAACATTATGGAAATGCCTGTGTTTCTCATACTCTTCCTGTCGCCTCACCTCGTCAAGGATTGCTGATCTCTGACTTTCCTCCATCTTCTTTTGAATGGGGACCAGGACCGCAGGACCGTGGGGAGAAAGTGTAACCTGGTACACAACTCCTATTAACACGGTAAGGGTGATTATCTTAAAAATAAAACCTATTACATAAACAGATTTTGGATGTTCCAATCGTTTTGGTTCGCCTGCCACTTGAAGGTCACCTCCTTATTTCGTCTCAAAACCTTTATCTTTTAAGAGCTTTTTCATATATTCTTTTTCTTCCGGAATCTCTTCAAGGTTGTGAAGATATTCCATGAAGTGTTCTTCTAACTGGTGTTCCCGTGTTATTTTTCCGGTAATAAATGACCACTGAAGCGGGAATCTCCCCGGCACCAAGTGTACATTCGACCAGTGCCAGAAGACAATGACCGTAATCGCCATTATTGCTTCATCAGCATGCATCAGTCGGGCAAGGTCCTGGGCAAACTGGGGGTTTGGCCATATTGTTGCCATCATTTCAGGATATAAGAGGGTTGTTCCTGCTGTTATCAGAACAAAAGTCCCCCAAATTATCGCAAAGTAATGGAGTTTCTGTTTGTACATGAACTTGTTCATTTTCGGCCGATAGGGTTCTTTGCCGAGAAAATACCTTATATCATGGGTTATGTCCTGAATATCCTTCAGTATGGGAATTTGTGTCCTGCTGATGTTGAACTGCTTTTTCATTATTTTTTGGACAGTACCCGCAATCAAGGTAATGACGTGATACACGCTTGCAAGAACCATCAGGGCTGCTGCAAAGCGGTGGATCAGTCTCGCAAGGTCAGGGCCTCCAAAGAGTGACATGACATAGGGTGCCCACCAGAGGTCTGCAAAATGCAGCGTCAGTCCGGTAGATGCGAGAATGAGAAAGGTCAGGAATGTGAGAAAGTGCTGAGCAACAATATGTAGCGAATACCTGGGCAGATCTCCGAGGGGGTCAGACTTTACATATTTGTAAATGTCCCGCGGTATATTGCCGACATCCTCTACGTAGGTATAATCTCTCTCAGGCTCAGTGGCCTCCGGAGTGATAGCTATGTTTTCAGTAGTTGTTGCCATTGTACCTCCTTGATCTATCTAAAATAAATATTTTTATTTCCGTTTTGAGCGTCCGCGCCATGATGTGCCTTTTTTGATCTGCCAAAGGATGCCGTCTTTCTTTCTCCCTTTTGTCTCGAGCAGCATGAGGCCAACCAGCCCGAGAACTGAAGCGTAGAAAACAACTTGCAGGCCCAGGTTAACAAAATACAGAAGCGGCTTTTCTTCACGGCCGAGACCTGAGTGCACATCAATCTGGACAAAACGTTCGTTGACGTTTTCATGGCACTGGTTGCAGGTATTGATACGGTTAGCATCATTGACCGTTGACAGTTTGTGGTCTTTTTTGTACACGTCATGAATTGAACTCGATGCGTGGCAGCTGATGCAGTCAGCAGCTTTCTGCGAACCGAGTGCAACCGCTTTTCCGTGAATTGACTCATTATAGGTCTCTACTGACTCAAGACTTTCTGGAGATACCTTCAAACTTTCCATTAACGGCATATTCGCATGGCAGTTTTTTGAACAGAGCTGTACCACTTCCTGCGGTGAGCGGGAGGTTTTGTTTCTCAGTCGATGCGTGATGTGCTTGTACGCCTGCGTTACTCCCTTTCTCTCATGGCAGTTTAGACAGCGGCTGAGGGTCTGTTCAAAGGCGATCCTCTTTTCATCGACCCTCGTGTAAATGGGATTCAGATGGCAGTACTTGCAGTAAGGTTTCGCCTGCTTCAACTCTTCAGAGTCATCTTTGTGGACCCCATGAACGCTCTCGTTGTAGACCTTGATAATATTTTTATGTGAAAAATTTTCCTTTGCAAAGGGAGGCTTGACATGGCACTCATTGGCGCAGTTGACTTCCTCAGTAACCTCATCATGGGGAAGCTTGTCAATATAACTATGGCAATCTCTGCACGGGACATTCCTGTGCGTGGTGTTCCCATAGATATTTTCATTCACATAGTAGCTTCTCTTCCTGCCCTGTTCATCGATTCTGCCGATCTGCTTGTATTTATGACACATCAGACAGTTTTCCTTATCAGCGGCATCTGCTTCCGAGCCGGACAAGGTGAAGGTGAAAAATGCGGCAATGCAGAGTATTGCGGTTATTAGGATTTTGGGTAGTTCCAAGATAATATCCTCCTTAAAACACCTGATAGTGAGTTGATTCATAATTTTGCGGCCTTTTAATAGTGGTTTATTGCCCATTATTATATCCTCGTAATTTCCCAGTCTTAATCTCTCTTAAGAAGAACTCCTAAAGTTTTGCTTATAGTGTAATAAGTATCTCTTTTAATGAGGAAAACTAAGCAAACATGTATTAATAACATTTAATAATTGGCATGTCAACAATAAATCGCGTTCCCTTATGAGGGTATTATTTTTAAAAATATATCCCCTTCATTTAATGGATTTGAGGCCTAAATTAGCGGCCCTATTTAAGAAAAAGAGGGTTTTGCACGTTGATATAGTAAGGATAGTTATGAGGCAATATGTTTAACAGCATTAAATTTAAAATAAGTGTTGCAACGTTTCTGATCATTTCGATCATAATGCTTTTCTCCACTTTGCGCGACATTAGGCTGACAGAGCGGAAATTTCTCGAGGGAGAAATGGAAAAAGCTGTGATTCTTTCAGAGAGAATTACTCACGGGATTATGGTGCTCATGCTCAAGAACAGGTGGCAGGACCTCAGGGCTTTTATGGCAAGTCTCACAAAAGATTCAAAAGAATTGAGTGTGATAAGAATTTTTTCGCCGGAGAAGGAGACGATTGTTTCTTCATCTGAACCTGCTGAAATAGGACAGAAGGCCTTTCAGAGAGACCTTGACGCTTATCGAAAGAACAGCTCGCAGAATGAGGCCTTTCTTGTGGATCGGGGAGGACAGCGTTACGCCTCAAAGCTGACGAAGATAGAGAATCAGCCAGAATGCCACCGGTGCCACGGAGCTGAGAAAAAGGTGCTCGGTGTCCTCGGTATAGAGTTATCTCTTGACAGGGTGGAGCGATCTATCCGGCAGTATGAGAAAGAGCACTTTCTCGATACGCTCATTGGTTTTCTTCTCATGGGATTTGGAATTATCATTCTTGTATCACTACTCATAGACCGGCCGATTAAAAAAATGATCCGGGTTATCAGGAGAATTGAAGAGGGTGATGTTTCATCCAGAATGGAAGAGGGGACAAATGATGAGTTTGGCGTTATGGCAAAAAGCTTTAACTGCATGCTCACGTCTCTGGGTTCAGCCCAAAAGGAGATAGAGGTCTGTCATGCGGAACAGATGCAGCGGGCCGCAAAACTGGCCTCCCTGGGAGAGATCATTGCCGGCATTGCCCATGAAATAAAAAATCCCCTGACCGGAATAAGCTGCGCAGTTCAGGTGTTTCAGGCTGAAATGCCAGCTGGTGACAGCAGGAGGGAGGTCACTGCCGAGATTCTCAACCATGTCAAACGCCTCGACAGAACAGTGAAGGACCTGTTGAATTACGCAAAGCCCAAACCTCCACGATTCATGCCGTTAAAGATATCGGAAATCATGGACAAGGCGGTCTTTTTTGTTTATCCTGAAGCGAAGAAACATAATGTGCAAATCGAGACGGAAATAAACGGGGAAATCCGCGATGTCATGGTGGACCCTGATGAGATACAGCAGGTGTTTCTGAATCTCATCATTAATGCTGTTCAGGCAATGCCCGGTGGCGGGAACCTAAAGATTTCTGTTAATGAAGCCGACTTAAAGAATGAAACAATAGATCAGAGACTGCAAGACCAGTTGAGTGAAGAACGGGCGGTAACCGTAGATTTTGAGGACACCGGTACAGGCATTGAAGAAGAGTATATGGAAAGCATATTCGATCCATTTTTTACAAAAAAGTCAAAGGGTACCGGTCTTGGCCTTGCGATCAGTCAAAGGATAATCCAGGAGCATGGAGGCGAGATTACAGTAAGAAGCGAAGTCAGTAAAGGGAGTGTTTTTACCCTGTACCTGCCGGTTTCGACCGGGGGGGAGCCAGCTGACTTCGAAGCGAACGAATGTGTAGATACGGAACTTGAATATCGGAGGGATTGTGACACAAAGCAAGATCCTTGTCATTGATGACGAGGAATTCATTACCAAAAGCCTGAAACAGCATCTGGAAAAAGAAGACTGTGAGGTGTTAACCGCCGGTTCAGGTGAGGAAGGGCTGGAAATCTTCAGGACTGATGTGCCTGATATCGTTATTCTTGATCTTAATATGCCGGGAATGGGCGGTATAGAAGCGCTAAGGTCGTTGAAAAAGATCAATAATGACATTATTGTCATCATTATTACTGCCCATGGAGACATTGAAACAGCTGTATCAGCTATCAAGCTGGGGGCCTATGATTTTGTGGAAAAGCCCTTTGAACTGGACAGGATCTCAGTCCTTATCCGAAAAGCAAATGAAACAGTACATCTGAAACGAGAGGTCAGCTACTTCAGGGGCGAAAAATATGATACCTATAATTTCAGCAATATAGTGGGTGAGTCTGGACCCATGACAGAGGTGCTGACTCTTGCCAGAAAAGTGGCGGAGAGTGATGCCAACACGATATTTATCCAGGGAGAAAGCGGCACCGGGAAAAGCCTGCTTGCCCGGGCAATTCACTACAACAGCAAGAGAGCATCAGAGCCCTTTGTGGAAGTTACCTGTACAGCTATTCCTGAGGCACTGATAGAAAGTGAACTGTTTGGCCATGAACGGGGCGCGTTTACCGATGCCAAGGTAGCAAAAAAAGGTCTCTTTGAATTTGCCAGCGGAGGAACTATATACCTTGATGAAATAGGGGACATCAAGATGACTACCCAGGCTAAATTGCTGCGGGCCCTTGAGGAAAAGACATTTAAAAGAGTTGGTGGTTTAAAGGATATAAAAGTCAATGTCAGAATAGTAGCGACAACCAACAAAAAGAACCTGGAAGGTGCGGTCCAAGATGGCAGTTTCAGAGCTGACCTCTATTACAGGTTAAAAGTTTTCCCCATTTACATTCCTCCCCTGCGGGAACGGAGAGGCGATATAATTCCTCTCGCACTGCATCATATTGATAAGTTTAACAAGGAGTTCAGAAAGAACGTCAAGAGTATATCTAAAGGCGCTGAAGCCCTCTTGTATAAATATCCCTGGCACGGCAACGCCCGGGAACTCAGAAATGTTGTCGAGAGGATTTGCATCCTTGAAAACACCGAGACGATATACCCCGAGCACCTGCCTACGGAAGTAATCAAGTACATTGATGAACATGTTGATGCCCGCGATGCAATAGAGCTCCCAAATGAGGGGCTCTCTCTTAAAGGTGTTGAGAGAGACCTGATTGCCCAGGCGCTGAAAAGGGCTGACAATAACCAGACCAAAGCTGCCAAACTGCTTGGCATTTCCCGTGATGCTCTCAGATACAAAATGCAGAAATCCGGACTTCTCTAGGGAATAGAAACAGGCATTGCCGCGGCATCTGTCATTGACCCGTAACTCACCTTAAATCCTCAATATAGTATTTTATTATGTTTCTATAAAATGCTGTAGTTTTTCACCCTTATCAGATATAATAAGAACATAATGAACAGGGCTAGACAGGAAAGTGTGGAATGTTCAGCAGGTGAGTAAAATTTCACAATTGTGTAAAATAACCCAGAGAAAAATAGAGCTTATTATACTTCAACCCGATCTTCGTAAAAAATAAACTTAAAAAAAGTAAGTATTTATACGAATTAGCATCTGACATAGGTATTTTATGGATCTGGCACGGGAATTGCTGTATAATAGGGAAGGGCAAAATGAAAACAAGAGAGCAGAATTTTAGGAATAATGATGCTATATAAAATAGATAAAATATTTGAGGAGGTAAGAAAAATGAGGAAATTAGTGATTGTTCTGTTTTTTGTTTCACTGTCTGTTTTTATGATGTACGGAATGGCTGATGCCATATCCGGTGTATGCTCCGGCTGCCATACCATGCATAACAGCCAGGACGGAACCGCTGTTGATGCTGCCGGACCGAACAGCCTGCTTCTTAAGGCCTCCGGTTGTCCGGGATGTCACACCGGAGCAGGTGTACCCGATGCACCACTCGTTGACAAGACAACAAATTTATCAGCAGGCGGATCTTTTGACATTACAACGATTGCCACCGATGACAGCATGCGTCATGATGTCCAGGACATTTCATTGACGGAAAGTGCCATTACAACCACACCGGGTAATGCAGGCGACTCTGTTATTACGCTGAACCCCAACGAACTCACATGCGCAGGCGCGAAAGGGTGCCACGGTAAACATGTGACCGGCATGGACTCCAATGCGGGTATCAGAGGATCGCATCATGCCCCGAATGCAACATACAGGTTTTTGTGGATAGGTACAACAGCCTCTCCAACTGCGGTGCTTGGTGAAGGCGACGCTGATTTTGAGGTAACAGTATCCAATACAGACCATAATGTATACAGTGCCCATGCAACAGAGGGTATCAGTAGTTTCTGTAATCAGTGCCACGGAGAATTCCACGGTACACTGGCAACTGAAACAGGTGGTACCGTAGGTCCCTGGAAGAGGCATCCTACTGACTATAAGCTCTTTGTTGGCGGTGCAGCCTGGGATGAAACTCAGACGAATCTTCAGGCAGATGAGGCTCCGATCGGGCTGGTAGCCATCGGCGCCAACACAACAACCAGTAATTATTATCAGGATGGTACGATTGACACTACGAACAGTGCGGTCATTTGCCTGTCCTGCCATCGAGCTCATGGTACAGCGAATGCTGACCTGCTGAGATGGACGATCAGTTCTGCTGGAAGTTCTGCTGATACAGGCTGTCTCTCCTGCCATTATCTGCAGAGGTAGTTATTTATTACAGCAACAAGACATGGCCCGGCTGATAGAGTTCAGCCGGGCTTTTTTTTAAACAACAGTAATTCACCTCTCCTTTACATGTGCCTAGTTTCATCGAAGTTTCCTCCCATTCTGTTCAAAATCCGAATATTATTGTCACAGTAAAAAAACTAAATCAGATTAACTACTGAAATGGGGATGTTTTGCTCTGTTAGTAAGGAATTATTCATTTAATCAATGGGTTGCGACACATCTCTTTTTATGAGATATTCTCATTGACAGCATCCGCTTAATCTGACCTCTCGAAATACCGTAGATATATGTATATAAAGAGAGAAGGGGTACCTCCTGAGCTACAACAGGCAGGTATGAACTTGAACAGAGAAGTCACACGGCCCAGTCTGGTTGTTATGAAGGACTTCCTTTTATTAAAAAAAGAACCGATGTTTATCTGTTATGGTGAATCCTCTCAGGAAAGAGAAATCAGAGACCGTCTCCGGAAAAACAGCGGAACAACCGACACTATAAGCTAATAAACATATTAATACATTGAATTCAAGGACGCTTAACTGATATTATTTAAGTCAAAAAAACATATATTGGCCATACCTTTTTCTGTTGCCCTGCACAGGGTATGGCTTTGGAATGAAGATTATGAATAGCCGGATAAATAAGAAGATTTCCAGGGGTGAACAGAGCCGAAGGCTTGTTGCTATTTTGTTATTTCTGTTCTTCATCCCAACGGTAATATATTCCCAGCAGCTTGGCACTGTTGTCACGTTTGACCAGAGCGTTACCATTGATGAGGATGGCGGTGTATTGTCATTCCCTTCGTTTGTGACATCAGACCCATTAACCGATGAAATTTACATAATTGACGGCAAGTCAAGAATCGTCATTTATACCCCTGATTTTTTTCCCATACTCACCCTTGATAAAAAAGATGGGGTCGATGCACCCCAGAGTGTTGCCATTGACAGAAAAGGGAATATTTTTATTATCCAGTCAGCCACTGAGGTAAACCCGAGAAGCAGAATATCTGTTTTCAGCTCATGTCTCAAATGGGAGCGTGATATATATCCCCATGGCTTTGCTGGGGCGGAGTCCTTTGAACCCTATAGAATAGCGGTTGACAGTAACGGGAACCTTTACATAGCGGCAAACTATTATCCCGGGGTCCTTCAGATTAATACAAAGGGCCGGCTGCTGGGCATTATGTCACCTGAGAAGGACGGGAAAAAAGTTCAGATCAACAATGTCACAACTGACAAAGAGGGCAGGGTATATCTCGTCAGTGAAGAGGAAAGCCATATATATGTTTACGATAAGAACAGGTCGCTGCTCATGAAGTTTGGCGAAAAGGGCGGAAGTACCGGTAAATTGAGCAGGCCCCGCGGTGTCGGTGTAGATATGAAGAGCGGCAGAATGTATGTTTCTGATTATATGCGCCACACCATAACAGTATATGACAAGGAGGGGAACTACCTCTTTGAATTCGGTGGTATGGGCTGGAGTGAAGGATGGTTTCAGCACCCTTCGTATCTGACAATCGACGACAATGGGAGAATTCTTGTCGCGGACACCTTCAATCAGCGGGTGCAGGTATTCAATTCATGGTGATTTGTATTATGACAGGAAAAATTGTATGAGATCTGACCAGAGAGCGGGCAAAACATTGCGATATCTCGCCTGTTGTCTGGTTCTGCTTGCCCTTGTTTCCTGTGCTGCAACAGGAGACAGAATGGAGACGAGCACTGTCTATAAAGGCCAGATATCTCTGTACCTGAATGGACCTGACCGGCCTTCCCGTGACATAACCTTTGATCTTTCAGCCCTTGTTATCACAGATGATGATGGCATTACCACGGAAATTCCTGTTACCTCTTTGAAAATTAATTCTATTGATATGGAGGGGCGTCAAATTATGCTCGGCACCGGGACAGTTCCTGAAGGCCATTATACGTCTCTCCGTTTCGTTGTCACAGAGGCATCGCTGAAAAATATGGACAGGGAGGCCAGCCTTGCTCTGCCACCTGAAGGGATTGAAACCAGCATCAATATATTGATCAGGAGAAATAAGAATACAACGCTTTTTTTAAACTGGGACGCGGACGCCTCTGTTGAGGAGGGGTATCTCTTTAAACCTGTATTTATGGCAAAAGGAAAGTCCTCTGAGCTGGGTTCACTCCTCATATATGTAACAAACGAAGATGGAGATAATGTCTCTGTTATCAACAGACAGAGAGGAGAGATCGTGGCGACTGTTATGGTCGGGAATAAACCCAGGGGAATTACTGTTTCACAAGGTAAAGTCCGTCCAAAAGTGTATGTTGCAAACTCCGGTTCCGGGAGCATTTCTGTTATTGACCCAACGACAAACCGCGTAGATAATGAAATCCCTATCAGGTTTGGAAGTCAGCCTGTTGATGTTGCAGTTGCGAAAGTAGGGCCTGACAGGGAACTTATATTCGTCGCGAACTATGGTTCCGATACAGTTTCGATGGTGGACGCTGAAACCTTTCAGGAGATTGAGAGAATTAATGTGGGCCGTGGTCCGATAGCCATAAAAGCCGACCCTCCGGCAGAAACCCTTGTGGGCTCCCAATTTCTCAGCTTTGAGGATGAGAGTTTTTTGAGAAGTTACCGTGACAGATATCTCAATGTCTATGTTGCAAATTACGACGCAAAAAATGTTTCAGTAATCCGGATCGACCGGGTCGGCCTGAAGAGTGAAGAAGTTATTACTCTTAATGTGGAGTGGAGGCCGATTGCCCTTGATGTGGATTATCGAAAGGGCAAGGTTTATGTGGCTAACTATGGTTCGGACAAGGTGTCAGTGATAGATATTATTCAGTTGATCAAAGGTAATCCTGCTGTCAGCACCATACACAATCTGGGAACAGGCATAGTAGGGGTAATATCTGATCCGGCTTTTGACAGGATTTATCTTTTAAAAGAGATGCAGGGCGAAATAATGATCATACGACCCTTTTCCGAGGGCTTTGCAAGTCTCAAAACCGTAATGCCCCCTGTCATGGGAGTTGTCTCTGTTGGAAAGTCTCCTCGGTCCTTTATCCTCGATCCTGAGAGCAGAAAAATATATACCGTTAACAGAGGGTCAGACACCATATCTGTTATTGACAAAACGACAAAAAAGGAGGAGCAGCTTATCCCAGTGGGCAGGCGGCCCTACGGCATAACAGTATTTCGGCGGTAGCCGGAGATGGCAGGGGAAAGCGGACTGCTGATCCTGTTATTAAGATTTGAGGTAATGGCACACCTGTTATCTCGAAGCGGTTACTGAAGGCATTGCAATGATTTATGAGGAAAATCCTATGGACAGGCACAGTTTTGATCGCGGTTCTCCTGATATGGGAATCCTCAGCACACCCCCAGGGACTAAAAGGGTGGTTTGATGTAACAAAGGGAAACATCAAGGAGCGTGAAGATGGTGCTGTTACGTCTGAAGTTGAGACCTTTGACCGAATTATGTACCTGAGCTATACCGATGCTATCACACCGCGGGTGTCTTACCTGTTAAACCTGAGGGCAAATCTGCTGGACACCACAACAACAGACGTGGAAAATACGAATGAGAAAGAGTACCAGAGAACAGTGGAACCGGCCCTTGACCTGTATATGAGGGACCAGATCTATGATGTCAATGCGGGATACAGGCGCCGGGAACAGTGGTCAACAGCCAATTTTGTTGATGACGGCAGGGAGACAACAGAGTTTTACTATTCCAGGCTGGGAGTTTCTCCCGAGGACCTGCCCTCTCTGAGCTTTGAGTTTGACCGGCAGAAAAGATTTGACTACCTGTCTCAAAGTGCAGTGGACGACACGACAACCATGTACATAGTAAACTCTGCCTATGAACTGCCTTCCCGGGACCTGCAGATGAGGTATAACTTCAATTTTACCCATACGATTAATGATACGCCTCTGAAGATAACGCACAAGTCTGAACAGGATAATTTTAACGGCTACCTCAGTGTGGGTTATTCCCGCCGCTTCTGGAATAATAAGGCACGTTACTATACGGGTTACCAGGGCAATTATACACGGAACAAGAACACCCAGTTTGTGACGCAGACAGGCCTGTTTGTCAATCAGCGCTTATCTCTTGCGGGACTATCCGCTGTTGGTTCTTTTCCTTTTCCTCAACAGACTGGTCTTGGCAATACTCCGGCTCTGGCTGACGGTAACCTGACGGCTGCTACTACAATTAATCTAAGAACAGTCCAGTACAATAATATCGGTATTTCTGTTCCCACGACACAGACTGTTGACAGGCTCTATATTTATGTAAACAAAGATGTAACTGGAGATGCAAAACTGAAGGACATCAGTAACTGGGAAGTATATAAGAATACAAATGCTACCTTAACTACCGGGTGGACAGCTGTTCTTATTAACAGTGTTACTGTCGTGGAAGTTGAGACCAATGTCTACCGTTATGAGCTTATGTTTGTCACAGCGCAGAAGGAGTCTTTTTTCAAGGCCATTAATATGGATGTATCCGATGTAACCGGGGTGCTTGTAACTGAGATCGAGGCCTATGGTGAAGACATTATTAATGAGGATACTTTTGTGAATACGGTGAACACATTCAATCAGCAGTTAACCTTCTCCGTTGACGTGCAGCCTACCAGTAAATGGGGATTTCTCTTTGCGTATACGATAGACAGGGCGGATGAAAATGCCGACTCACCGATGAGTTCCGTGGAAGGTCTCGTGGACAATATATTCAGCGACTCTGAAAAGAGTGACAGGGAAGCCTTTGAAAGTAATGTGTCGAGAAACTACAGCCTGACCTCAACGTGGCTTACGCACAGACTGCTGACCACTGTTTTCCGCATACAAAGGAATGAATCTTTTGACAACAAAGAAGAAATAGACATCGACTCCAACACCTATAGCCTGACCTTTACATCTGACCCTCTTCCGACTCTTGACGCAACGCTCAGTCTCATCAAGAATGACACCTTTAATTTCGATCAGAAATCAACAACGAACAACTCTGTTGTGCTGAGCATAGGGTCCAGGCCATACCGCGATGTTAACATGATAAATGATTTTGCATATATTCAGTCAAAGTCCTTTGAGTCCGGTACTACATCAACCACATACCGCTTCAATGGAACGATTGACGCTCTTCTTTCCAGAAAGCTCTCGGGTACTTTTAACTATGACTTTAACTGGAATGATTCAGATGGGACTTCAACACAAAACAATGATAATACCCTGACAGTATCATACCGGCCAGGACGGTTTATCAATGTAACCGGGGTGCTTGGCTATGCCAATGCAGATGGTGATCTGACAACATCAGAGGGGTTGCTCGTTGACTGGCTCGTAATCCCGGCTATACGCGTGAATGCAAACTACCTGCACAGCGATTCTGAACCGGGTCCGGTAAAGACAGACACCTTTAATGGTTTCATAACATGGTATATCACAAAATTTGCCGATCTGCGTACAACCTATGGGTATATCCAGACTGTTGAGACCCAGAAGACAATAAGCACGAATCTGAAAACCACGTTAAATTGCAGATTCTGATTGCGAATCATATAATAACTATGAATTTCATAAAAATATCACGAAATAACTATGCTGAGTGTAACATCAAAGGAAAAGGGTCTTATGGTTACTATTAACAGGCAGAAAAGGCAGGGCCTCATCAGTGTTCTGATTATGTTTATGCTCTGCTTCCTTGTGCTGGTAGTGTCAGGATGCAGCTCCAGTGGGGTGAAGCATTTTATGCGTCCCGGTGCTGATGTAAGCAGCGTCAGTAAAGTTGCTGTTCTCCCCTTTGATAACCATACGTCAGATATCTACGCCGGGGAAAAGGTGCGGGGCATAGTAATTATTGAACTCCTTTCACGGGGCATGGAAGTCGTTGAACCGGGGGAAGTGAACAGGGCGTTAATAAAATTAAAAATACGGTCGCTGGCGAGGGCTTCCCGTGAAGACTACAAGAGTATAGCTGAGGAGCTTGAAATCGATGGCATGATAACAGGTTCTGTTGAAACCTATGGAATTAGCAGGGGTATTTCTGTCTCCTACCCGGAGGTATCCATTGGGTTAAGCCTTATCGGTTCCGGCAATGGCTCAGTCCTGTGGTCGACATGGCACACAGGGGGCGGCGCGGATTTCTGGACCAGACATTTTGGAGTTGAGGGCCGGACCCTGGATCAGGCCTCCAGAGATGTTGTGGGAGAGGCTTTTGAGCCGTTATTCAGTCAGATGAAAAAAGGGACGATGTTATTAATAGATGATAGCAAGTGATTAAAGGAGATAACTGATATGATTTTGAAGAAGAAATATTTTCTGTCTTTTATTCTATTAACGCTGCTCACTGTTTCGGGGTGCCGTAGCGGGGGGCTGCCTACATACTATATCAGTGAGGATATCGATTTCGGCTTTTATAAGAAGGTGGCTGTGATGCCGCTGGATAATTTGACGAAAGAAAAATATGCCGGGGAAATTGTAAAGCAGGTGGTGATCAGTGAATTGCTGGCATCAGGCCTTCTTGATGTAATGGTGCCGGGTGAGGTTATGAGTGCTGTTAATGAACTGGGTATTAAGTCAGTTTCAGCCATGAATACCAGTGATATCAACTCGCTGGGCACAGCACTTGGTGTTGAGGCGGTAATTATGGGCTCTGTTGAGGAGTATGGTGAAGTGAAGACAGGTTCTTTTTCTACGCCTCAGGTGACTATTACGCTTATGATGGCAGATACATCAACCGGTTCAATCGTATGGTCAATAACAAAAACCCGTGGAGGTGCCAGTTTCATGGCCAGACATTTTGGAGCACGGCATGAAACCATCAGCGAAACAGTACTCATGCTGGTGCGAGAGGCGATAGATACTCTGTCATATTGATTTCACTGTATCAGTATTTTGTAAGGATAAAAACATTATGTATATGAAATCCGCTTGCAGCTTTCAGACTGCAAAACTCATGATTGACGGAGGAAGTGAATTCAGTCCACTAGTGAATGAATGAAGAAAATAATTATCCTCTTCATAGTCATTATCTCTTTATTTATTTATGTTGCCTGGGATCTTTCCAGGGTGAACCTGGAGGACAGTAAGATCGCGGAGACCAGGATGGAAAGAGACCTCGTTACGGAAGCTCCCTTCATGATTCCTGAAGAAGAGCCTATAGAAGAAAAATTCCCTTCCTCTGTCCCTGAAGAAGCCCCGGCTGATCTCCCTGAAGAACTGCCTGTGGTTGAAGAGCTGGAAACAGTCAGCGCGGAAATTGCTGAGGCTGAGATAGCTGATATGGAGGCATTACCTGAAGAAGAATTTGTTGAAGTAGAAGCCCCGGCTGATCTTCCTGAAGAACTGCCCCTGCTTGAGGAGGTGGAAACAGTCAGAGCGGAGGTCGTAGAGGCTGAACAAGAGGCTGAGATAGCTGATACGGAGGCATTACCTGAAGAAGAACTATTAGAAGCAGAAGCTTTAGTTGATCTCCCTGAAGAACTGCCTGTGGTTGAAGAGGTGACAACAGTTGAGCCCGTAATTGTGGCGGTGTTACCCGCAGTTGAGAGCGCCGGTGCAATGGCATTACCTGTAGAAGAACTCATTGAAACAGCAGTCCCTGCAGATATCCCTGAAGAATTACCTCTGATTGAAGAGGTTGAGGAAGTCAAGCCGTTGATCGTCAAGGCCGAACCTCCTGTTGAAAGCGCCGACAGTCTGGCATTGCCTGAAGAAGAACTGACAGAGGGGGAAGTCTCCTCCGTAGTTCCTGAAGAGAAACCGCCAGTTGATGAGCCAGTATCACTACCCCTGGTGGAAGAGTCATTAGTACCTGTTATGCCGCCACCTGTGGTTATCGCGAAACTTCCGTCTCCGGACGCGGGTGAGGAGCCTGAACTGGCTGCAGATAAACCTTCCATGGAGGGCAGGGAAAGAATCGCTTTACTGCCGTTGGAGAATCTCACAGAAGAAACTGTTGTGGTGGAGCCGGTCATGCCGGTATTGATATCTCACCTGGAGAAAAAGGGATTCGCAGTTGTTTACGGCGGTCCTCTCGATGATTATACCTGCAAAGAAAGAGTGCGGACCACAGGGTTTGTATCGAGAACATTTGCCGCGAAACTAAAAGAAAAGTTTAATGTTAAGGCGATAATGACCGGGTCAATAGTTGCTTTTTCACCGGGTGAAAATCCGGGATTTAGTCTCTTTCTCCGCTTGATTGATTCTGCTACCGGCACGATAATATGGGCGGATTTCGTAGCTGCCAAAGGCACTGATTTTGCAAAAATCCTGGGGCTCGGAGGAATAAAGAATATTTATGAGCTGATTCCCCGGGTCATGGAGAAGTTGTTTGTCTCTTTAAATAATGAAAACCTGCACAGAAAGATACAGTCTGACCGCAGGGTCGCGGTAATGCCCTTTCTGAACAACAGCGGTGTCAAAAACGCGGGGAAGATCGCCATGTATCTGTTTCTCGTTGAGCTGCTCAAGAATAATGATATGGAACCGATTGAATATGGAGACACAAGGAATGAGATCATAAAATTGCGCCTGAAAAAGAGAGGCGAGCTGGACTACGGTAATGCAAGGGCCCTTGCTGAGCCCCTGGGGGCTAAAGGGGTATTGCTGGGAGTAGTCGGCAGTTATTCTGATGGCGTCAATGTATTATCCACTCCTTCGGTATCTATCAGCGCGAGGCTTATAGACAGCGGGAAGAGCAAGATCGTATGGTACAATAGCCAGCAGCGCAACGGTAAAAATGATGAAATTAAGCTGGACTGGGGAAAAGAAAAATCAGCCCACGCTGTAGCTCATAATATTGTTGAGCAGCTCGTTAATGATATGGGTTCGGTAACCTGGATTGATTGATGCTGAACTGCTCGCTTTCATATTCAATCGTGAATAACCATAATGTATCACATAGAAAAACCTCACGAATAGTATGCAGCTCCCTCTTTTTCCTGCTATCATGCCTGCTGTTGCTGTCAGGGTGCGCTTCAGTCCCGATGCAGGAGGATATTATCGCGATCGTTGAGGGTGATCCAGTAACGAGAGGTGACCTTGAGTATTCACTGGAAATAGCCCATCGCAGGGAAGATCTTTCAACCGCCCAGGGCCTGGATATTACTCATTATATAAACAAAATTATTGGTGAACGCCTGGTGGTACATGAAGCCTCCCGTATGGGACTGGATACTACCCCTGAATTCCGGGAAAAAATGATGGCGTTCCTCACAAGGGAATCCGTTGTGAGGCTTCATGATGAAGAAATAGTTCAAAAGGTCGTTGTGACTGATGATGATATTGCTCATTCCTACAGGGAAAGCTATGCCGTCTATACGATAGACGTTATTGAAACAAGTTCAAGGGTAGATGCTGAGACAGCACTGAAGGAGCTTCAGGCTGGTAAGAGCTTTGACGCACTTTCCGAAGCCTATCCATCAACAATGCCGGGCAAACGTGATGAGGGATATGAAATTGAAGGCGCTTCGCTGACCCCTCAGATAAGGGGTATTGTTTCAGCGATGAATAAGGGTGAGGTCTCCGGTATTATCGAGAGTGGCAACAGGTTTATTATCATCAAGCTGCTTGAAAAGCTCGATGCACCCCCTGATCACCTGGACCGGGTAAAAGATGATCTGAAACGGAGGGTGAGAAACAAAAAGATCAAGATCCGGGAAGATGAATATCTGGCGGAGCTTCATGACAGAGCCGCAGTAGAAATAGAGAGAGAGATCCTGTCTGCGATTTCATTTGAGGGCGGAGAAGAGGCCCGTAACAGGTGGATAAATGACAACAGGCCCCTTGCTGATATTAACGGTGATGTATTAACGGTCGGTGATTTTGCAAAGATGCTTTCATCTTCTTCCGAAGAGGTAAAGGAAAAAAACCTGACTGCCTGGATTGACCGGAAAATAGTTGATCAGGAGGCCCTCAGTAGGCATTATGAGAAAAAACCAGATCTGGCAGAAAGTCTGAGAAGTTATGAAAATGAGCTGCTCCAGAGAGAGTTTGTGAGGAAAGTCATTATACCTGAAATCAGCGTAAGTGAGAGTGAAGCACAAGCTTATTACCGGGAGAACATGGAGAGCTACCGTAAACCTGCCAGACACAAGATTCAGCAGATTACGGTAAACACAGAGAAAGAGGCCATGGATATTCTGACCAGTCTTCAGGGTGGGGCAGCGTTTTCCTGGCTTGCAAGAGAGAAGTCAACTGACAGCTACGCTGCCAAAGGAGGATCCCTGGGCTGGAAGACTCTGGGCGAGCTTGAAAAACCGGTAGTGAAGAGCATAGGAAATATGAAGCCCGGTGAGACAAGTGAAGTGCTGAAGATCAATTCATTCTATAAAATAATCCGGCTTCAGGAAACAGGGGCGGACCGGCATGAGGAGTATGAAAGGGTGCAGACATCAATAAAGAAGAGCCTCTTCAATGACAAATACCAGGCTCTCTATGACGAGTATGTACAAGAATTAAAAAAAGAGGCTACAATAACAATTGATGAAAAAATAGTAAATTCCTATGAAGAGATATTCCATAAATAAGTTATATGAGGGGCCATAAGCACAAAATGTCCAGCGCAAAAGCCTATGCTTTCAGGGCGGTGATTTTGCTCATGGCTGCCGGAATTTTTGTCACCTGCGCGGCGCAGCCCGAAAGAAAGCAGAAGCGCAAAGGGTTTGTACCAAAGCCATGTATGGAATGCCATACAGAACTGAGAGACAAGTTTACCAGTGAATTTGTTCATGATCCGGTGGTAAAAGAGGATTGCGAAGCATGTCATCTGCGTCATGGAAGGCTTGCGGTTAAAGCCTTTGTGGAGAGGGAAGAGAGAAAACTCTGTCTGAACTGCCACCTGAAAATGGCATCTGAACTTGAGGCAATGGCCTCTGTTCACACGGTTGTCAAGCAGGGTAAGTGTCTCCCCTGCCATGATGCCCACGCATCGGATAATGCATCACTCCAGACGAATACCGGCAAAGAGCAGTGTTATTCCTGCCACGACAGGGCTCCCTTTGAAAGAAATACGATACATAAGCCTCTTGGTGACGGGTGCCTCATATGTCACCTGCCCCATGGGTCTGGGTATGAATATAATCTCTCGATGGATGAGGTTGAGCTTTGCCGCTCCTGTCATGCTTTTGATGACGCCTCATTCAGGACTGCTCATGAAAATTATCCTGTGGAGCAGGCAAAATGCTCGGGTTGTCACTCGGCCCACAGCTCAACAAATGACAAGTTGCTCAGGGAGTCGGTCCACAAACCGCTCATTGATGACCATTGTAACTCATGTCACAAACCTGAGACGGATGAAACCCCCCTTGCAGTTACAGCGGTTGACAGCAAGCTTTGTTACAAGTGCCATAAAGAATCAGAGCAGAAGTTTCAGGCTGCCTTTCGCCATCCTGTGACTGATGAAGGCCGGTGTTTAAGCTGCCACAGTCCCCATGCATCGGACTATCCTGACATCACGCTCAAAGACAACCTGAGCCTCTGCATGGAGTGTCATACTGAGCAGCCTCAGCTGAATGTCTCAAAAATACATAAACCGATAGAGGAGAAGGGGTGTACTGTCTGTCACGACCCGCATGCTTCCGAACACAGATATAATCTGCAGAAATCGGAAAAAACCATATGCTTTTCCTGTCATCCCGCTGTTGAAGAAACACTGAAACAGGAAGCCCATACCCATAAACCGGTCGCAGATATAGAGTGCTCAAAGTGCCATGATTCGCATGGTTCTAATTACAACGCGCTGATGATCGTGCCGTTGAAGGACCTCTGCTACACATGCCATACTGAAGAGGCTGAACGGTTTTACAAAACATATACACATAAGCCTGTGGCAGACAGAGCATGCGAATCCTGCCATAATTCCCATGCCTCATCATTTGATAACCTCTTGACAGAAGCATATACTGATCTCTGCATGAAATGCCATGACAGTATGTACCTGGAGGTTGAGGAGGAGGGGACTCACCCGCTCTTTAAGAGCAGAGACTGCAAAACCTGTCATGACTCCCACGCGAGTGACAACCCGGGTGCTTCAGTACTGCCCGTTAAAGACCTGTGCCTCAATTGCCATGAGCCGGTTAAAAAAGGGATAGAGGAGAGCACTGTTGGCCACCTTCCGGTTGAGGTGGGAGAGTGTACCAAGTGTCACAGCCCCCATGGGTCCCGGTTAAAGTATCAGCTTCTGAATCGTCCCAATGAGCTCTGTCTTTCATGTCACGAGCGGCTGGTTGTCACAACGGAAAGAACGGGCCACATAAAAATGGACGAGGGAGACTGCTTAAGTTGCCACCTGTCGCACTATTCTGATCGGTCCTCTTTGCTCAATAACAGCGATCCCGCCCTTTGTACACAGTGCCATTCAACTGATACGGAGCGATTGTTAAAAGGCCACCGGGAGCAGCTGTCGAACATTAACCATTGCACGACCTGTCATGACCCGCACGTTACAGAACAGGCCGGCTTACTGAGAGAAATAAAGCATGAACCATTTGCTAAAGGGGACTGTGAGGCCTGCCATGAATAACAGGAAAGCGACTATTAAAAAGTGTACGAAGAACCTGTTCAGCCTTTTTAAATCTTTTATTCCTGGACTATGCGGTGTTTTGTTACTACTTGTTTTTCTGGCGGGTTTGACAATTATATGGCATGAAGAAGCCTCTGCAGGAGCAAAATTAAAATCCAAAATGCCTGATGTCTGTTATAGCTGTCATAAAGAACTGAAAGAAGGTCTGAAAGACAATTACGTTCATTTTTTATTTAAACAGGGGAAGTGTATTACCTGCCACAATTCTCATGTAAGCAGTGTCAAAGGACTCATGATTAATGAGGTTGACGCCCTCTGTCTCGGCTGTCATGAGAAGTTGAAGCGTCTCATTGACAGCGGCACCGTGCATAGCGCGCTGAGGGATAATGACTGCACTGAATGCCACTTTGCCCATAGCGGAGAAAATAAAGATCTTCTGGTTGTTAAAGAGAAAGACCTTTGCATGAAATGTCATGAAGGACTCTTGGAAAAGATGAGCCAGCCAGTCACCTGTGCCCCCTTTTCAGAAGGGAAATGTTCGGCCTGCCACAACTCTCATGCATCAGAAGAAATGAACCTCCTGAGCGAAGAGCCCGTAAAACTCTGTAATGAATGTCACGCGCCAAAGTGTCGGGCCGGCACTGTTTCGATCGCTTCTGTTGTCGCTGATAAAGATTGTACGACCTGCCACTCAGGGCATAGTTCACTGGAAAAAGGACTGCTTGGTCCCTACGGTCACAAGGCTTTTCTTGAGAAAAAATGTGAGGAATGCCATGGCCCGATAACAGCGAAAACTATTACAAAGACCAAACTGCCGGGCGCTGCCCTTTGTGTTAGCTGCCACGACAAAAAAGAGGCTAAGTATCAATATTTCGAAGATGATATCCATCTGAAGACCGCTCAAAATCCCTGTATCATCTGCCATGATTATCATGCTTCAGACAATAAAAATATGACGATGAGTGAGTTGAGACTCTGCATATCATGTCACGAAAATACTGAGAAAAGGACTGAGGCCATGGAAAAAGTCCTCAAGTCTGATGTCTGTGAGCCGATTAAAGAAAGAAAGTGCTTTGAATGTCATATTCCGGCGCACTCTGACCGTCCCCTGAACTACAGGTCAGATGAAATATCCCTCTGTTCGAGATGTCACGCGTCAGAGCATAAAACAAGCCACCCGCAGGGTGAAAATGTCCTGGATCCGCGCACCGGTGAAATGGTGACCTGCAACAGCTGTCATAGCATGCATTCATCGAAGGACGAATTTATGCTTACGCATGACAGAAAGAGGGCGCTCTGCATTCAATGCCACATAATGAAGTAAGGTGAACCCTATTCTCTGAGCGTCAATTAACTGACGTATCAGGGGCTGAAAATCGGGCACCAATATTGCTAATATATAACATGCTATGGTAAATGGTAGATATCTAAATTTCTCACTGTACCGGATAATTTTCATTGTATTTTTATGGGGTTTTGTTCTGCCCGGACAGGGCCAGGCAGTTGTCAGCAGCGGTACCTGCAGCGACTGTCATACGATTCACAACAGCCAGGGAGGGGCCGCTGTTGCATTCAAAATGAACGCGTCGTACACAGGATATGATACTGATGCAACGCCGAATGAAATGCTCCTGGTGAGTGATTGTATCGGCTGTCATTCGTCAACAGGCAGCGCAACGATCGTGGATAACGTCCCCATTGTGTTTAGTACCGGAGCCTTCAGCAACCCCCTTGCCGGAGGCAATTTTTCCTATGTCAGAACTGATGATACCTATGGGCATAATGTAACAGGCATCAAGGCCCAGGACGGCACCCTGGGTTTGACACCGCCGGGCGGATCTGCCATGACTTCTCAGTTGACCTGCGCAGGAGAATTCGGCTGCCACGGAGACCGGACCTCCGGGAAAACCAACTTTTCCGGAATGAATAAATCTCACCATATTGACGATTCAGGCGGGACAACCGGGGCATCGACAGGCCTGAGTTACCGCTTTCTCGATGGGGTCCTCGGCAAAGAGGACGCTGACTGGGAACAGGACAACGTAAACACGAGCCACAATGAATACAAGGGTTCAACCGGCAGTTCAACAGAAACTGTCAGCTACCTGTGCGCCCAGTGCCACAATGATTTTCATACATGGGAGGGCGGCCCTCTGGAGGTTGGTACAGCGTCACCGTGGCTCAGACATCCCACAGATGTTGCGCTTAAAAACACGGGTGAGTATGCCAATTATACGACGTACAGCATGACAGCCCCTGTTGCAAGGCCTAATCCTGATGCGGTCCCGAGCACTTCTCAGGTAACGCCGGGAACAGACATCGTCATGTGTCTGTCATGTCACCGTTCTCATGGTTCGCCATATTACAAAGCCATGAGGTGGGACATTAAGACCCTTGGGACGGCAGTGTCGGGGTGCGGTGTATGCCATACGTCAAAAAATTGATGGTTATAAAGAACAAGGCAGATAATGTGGAGGATAACTAATTGAGAAATAAGGGTGCAATTCTGGCGGTGCTTCTCATTGGAGTACTGTTAATGATCATCAGCTCAGCCAGGGCCGGTGTGTATTTAAACTCTGCCCATGGGAATTCTTCGTATGGTGTTCAGCGAAGCGCGGCAGGTCCTGCCGGTTACCCCCAAGGGCATTGCGCTCACTGCCATGAGCAGCATGCCAGTATGGGTGGTTCAGAGCCGTCGCCAACAGGCGGGCCTTCCGACTACTCACTCTTTTCAACAAACTATGTCAGCCAGTCATCGGGCGTTTGCTACAATTGTCATATAGATGCGGGGTCTTATCAGACCGGCGGCAGCATTTTCAACCGGAGTTACAGTTACCGCGCAGGAGGCTGGACTGCGGACACGGTCAATGATGTACAGGAATCATTCTCATACACATCACCTGATTCACGCCATGGTCTTGACGATATATTGACGTTTATTACGGGAAGATGGGGGTTTACTGCAGACTCAAACCCCTGCGTTGCCTGCCATAACCCTCACGCTGTCCAGGGTGATCCGGCCAACTCCCCAAGTACTGCGAAAACATCCGGCACGAGGGGCTACGCTGTTTCACGGCCGAGTCAGCACAGCTCTGACAGCAGCGTCTGGGGAGTGTGGGGCGATGGAGCAGGAGAAAAAATGAGTGACTATGCTGGTACCTACCAGGCGCCGTACCGCTTTAGTTCTACAACACTCTATGAGCCTGATGGCTCAACCACTACCGACGGCTCAAATCTGGCTGATTTTGCGACATTCTGCACTGACTGCCATAATAACTCAAACATAATAAACAGCACCGCCCTCGGGAGAAATCTCTACACCTTTAACTGGAGCAATGAGAAGCATGGAGGAGGAGCAGCGAGTGATGCCTGTGCCGACATTATTTTGCCCTATCAGTCCGGGACGTGTGGGACATATGCCCTTGCCTGCACAGACTGTCATGAGCCCCACGGCTCTCCCAATGTCTACCTCATAAGAAAAGTTGTGAACAGCGCTGTTGTTACTATTGACACCTTGACAAGCACAGCCGTAGGTCCTGACGGCAAGGACAACAAGGAATGGGTGTACCTCTGTCAAAAGTGCCACGATGGCCTTATTTCGCCTGATGGAAAACATCCTCATCCTGATTTTGTACCGCCTGATGTGAGTGGATGCTCAGCATGCGCATGCCATGACTGTGCTGCGGATTACCGGCCCTGCGGTGAGTGCCATTTTCACGGGAACAACTTGATTGACGGGGTTTCCTATGGAGAGCAACTATTTTAGTCGGAGGTATGATGAATGAACAATAAATTTATGAAATTTGCGGTAGTTATCCTTGTACTTGCTTTTATTTATATGCCGGCAGCCGGCGCTGAGACGCTTCAGCAGAAACGCATGCAAAAGCATGTTGACAAGGTGAAGATAACCCATCCAAAGGAATATCAGGATATGGTGGATAAGGCCAATGGCATTATAAGTGGTTGCCTGAGCTGTCATAAAGATATGAACAGAAAGAAAGACAGCTCGTCATTCAGGCCTAAATATCCGAAGTAGCCCCCGGGATGTTATTCAAAGCCTGAGAATTTTTCTTTATGGCAGGCAACGCATATCTGCAGTTTGGTTTCGGACATCCTGAGCCGGTACTTTTCACTCGCGCCTTTGGAGCTGTCCTTTTCTTTCGGAATTACTCCTCGTTCGTGGGGGTTGTGGCAGGTAGGACAGGTAATCTTCCCGTCATAGTTCAGCGGCAGGATAATACCGTATTTATCTTTCGCATCTTCCATGTTTGCAATAATCCTGTCACTGGGTTTTACCAGATGATTGGCGTTTATCGGATGAAACTGGCTCTGTTTATAGTGGCAGCGAAAGCAGAGCACCTCAAGGTTTCCGATAAGCTTAACCTCTTTGAATGTTGATTTTTTTTCATCCGGCTTTTCTTCATGGCAGTACAGGCACTTGACCTCGACTATTTCGCCTGACTCGGTTAACTGGTTGTGCGGGTCAAGCATTGTATACTGTTTTTCATCATGGCACTTAAAGCAGAGATCAGTCCGGCTGACGTAGGGGGCACCTCTGAGAAATCTCCTGTTCAGCTTTTCATACCGGGGGTTAACCTGACACTGCATATACATGTCATGGCAGGTGACGCAGGATATCTTGTTGTCAACAAGGGGGAAATCATCAGGAATGAGAGGTCTTTTCTCTTCAGACGGAACAATATCAACGGGGTGTATATAGGACCCCGGTGTATAGCCATGACACCTGCAGAGATAGGCATAGTCCCCGTTATTTTTCAGTAACGGGTTTTCTCCCTTTTGTGGTGTTTTTTCGTGGCATTCAGTACAGTATTTCCCGGTAAAGTGAACATTGGTAGTTTCCGGCAAGGTGTTTTCAGCCGTAGATTTGTCCTGAGCGTATATCAGAACAGCCGGTGAGAGAATGAGAAGTAATATAACGATAACTAGCTTTTTCATGCCCTCATAATTATTACATGTGATGTGAGATTTTTACAAGAATTTTGTATAAAATGGGTTAATAGTGATATGACACCAGCTATTACGCTGTTCTGGGTGAAATTCCTCACGGTATACGCTATATCCCTCGAAGAGAGCCCTCTGATCATGCATCAGGCGTCAAAAATATGACTGTTTCCCAAAACTTAGATATATATAAAAATGAGGGGGTTATCAGGACAGCCTTTCTTGCTGGGAAGTATGTATGAAGACTTAGGTGATGAGATCTTTATTGACAGTAATGTCCAACATTCTTTTCATACTGTCGATATAGGCTTTTACTGCCTGGTTGCTTTTACTTGTCCGGAAGACACGCGACAGCTGCTCTTTGTTGCCTCCCTCAATTGACTCTATGATCTTCATCTCTTCCGCGGTAAGCTCTGTTGCTTCCCCGATTAACCTGCTCATTTTCCCGATTACCATGTCATTCATCAGGCTTTCTTCATAAATGGAAGGAGAGAGGCGGTTCAGTTTCAGGGCCCGCTCGTATATCCCCTTGTCAAAAACCCCGTTTCTCTGGAAATATTCAGTATTCATGATGGCATTCTGGAGCTCAGTCTCTGAAACGGTAATCCCGGCCTTTTCAGCTGTAACGCGAAGTACTTTTCTGTCAATCAACCTGGTAAGTATCCTGTCCGAAAGGTTGAGCTTATCAATATCTTCCGGTGAAGTGTTCTGATCCGTGAGCCTCTTCTTCTCATTGTCATAGGCCCTCCAGTACTGCTCAAGTGTTATCCCTTCATCTTCAACCTGGGCCACAAACTGAACAGCTGTGCCGGAATCATTAGGCCCGATGCCCCAGAAAACAAAAGCGACGGTAATCATGAGCGTGATCGCAGAGAGGGTAAAGACCGAGAAAAACTTATGGGTGCGCATTATCTTCAGCATTTAAATAATATAGCTTAAGAAAGGTTTAAAGAGCAAGGGATGGCAGGAAGTAAGAGCTTTCATTGACTGCCTTGTTGTATCCTTCTTATGGGCTGTTCCCGTACACCTCATCGAGGATCTCTTTTGCGCCGCCTGCAAGGAGTTTTTCAGCAAGTGCTGTACCCAGTGCCTCAGCTTCTTCAGGCTTCCCTTCAACGTTATCCTTGATCAGGGTTTTGCCGTCGATGCTACCTACAAGGCCTTTGATAACAAGCGTGCCGTTTTTTAATTGCGCATATGCCCCGATCGGTACCTGGCAGCCGCCTTCGAGTTTCTTGAGGGCGGCTCGTTCAGCCCTGACGCATATGGAGGTTTCTTCATGGTTCAGTTTTTTGAGCAGATCATTAATAAACGGATCAGCGATCCTGCACTCGATCCCCACGGCGCCCTGTCCGATAGCAGGGAGGCTGATCTCAGGCGAAAGCCTTTCTGTTATCCTGTCTTCATGACCGAGCCTCTTGACTCCTGCCGTTGCAAGAATAATCGCATCAAACTGTCTTTCATCAAGTTTCCTTAGGCGCGTATCAACATTGCCACGGAGCTGAACAATCTTGAGATCAGGCCGCTTGTTCAGCAGCTGGCAGGTCCTCCGGAGACTGCTCGTCCCCACTGTTGCGCCCTGCGGCAGATCCATAAAGCTTCTTATCTGTTTGTCTTTGCTGACCGCTGAAGGCTGACCGCTGACAGCTGGTGTAATGAATGCATCCCTCGGGTCTTCTCTTTTCGTTATCGTGGGAAGGTGAAGCCCTTCGGGCAGTTCCGTTGGAACATCTTTCATGCTGTGAACAGCGAGGTCTGCTTCACCCCTCAACATGGCCTCTTCGATCTCCTTCACAAAAAGGCCTTTCCCGCCAACCTGGGCAAGCGGAACATCAAGGATCTTGTCGCCCGTGGTTTTTATCTTATTGAGCTCTATCCTGAAATCAGGGTCAATCTGTTCAAACTGGCTTTTAATCCATTCCGCCTGCCAGAGGGCAAGCTTGCTCTGCCGCGTTGCAATTACTATCTTACGTTTTGTCATTTTCATCACTTTCTATATTTAATTTAAATAATCTCTGGACAACATCCAGCATCTGCTCCCTGTCCTCGTCATCTGATTTCAATGCCGCGGTAGGAGGGTGAATAATTTTATTTACAATTGAAGTTGTGAGCTGTTCTATTGAGCGGATGGTCTTTTCCTCTACAGGGCCGAGGCCTTTTAATGTTTTCTCCAGCTCTGCCTTTCTGATGCCCTCTGCCTTGTTCCTTAACGCCACGATCACCGGGGTGGCGGATAATGATTCGTGCCATTTGAGAAAAGAACCTATTTCTTCATTGACTATTTTTTCGGCTTTTTCCGCTTCCTTTGCCCTCTCTCCAATGTTGGTGTCAACAATTCCTTTTAAATCATCTACTGTATAGAGATAAACATTATCAAGATTATTTATTTCAGGATCAATATTTCTGGGTACGGATATATCGATGATAAATATCGGCTTTTGCTTTCTGTCTTTCATAACCTTTCGAGCCTGGTCCTTCATCAAAATGTAGTCGGGAGCCCCGGTTGAGCATATTACAATATCGTTGTAGTGAAGCTCATGCACAAAGTTATGGAACAATACCACGTTTCCGTTGAACTCCCTGGCAAGCTCTTCTGCCCTGCACTGGGTGCGGTTTGTCACGTACACCTCTTTCACGCCATTATTCATCAGGTGCCGGGCCGCGAGTTCCGCCATTTCGCCTGCGCCGATAAGCATAACCGCTTTTGTTGACAGGTTGTCGAAGATTTTCTTTGCAAGCTCTACAGCGGCAAAGCTGATACTGACAGCGCTTTCAGCTATTTTTGTTTCTGTTCGAATGCGTTTTGCAACAGACACGGACTTTCTCATTAACTTGTTCAGGAAAACGCCGGTACTTTTATTCTTAAGGGCAGAATCATAGGCGTCTTTTAACTGGCCAAGGATCTGGGGCTCTCCAACTACCATGGAATCAAGGCTTGCGGCAACTCTGTACATATGTTTCACCGCATCAGAACCTCTGTGGATGTACAGGGACTTGTCAAGAAGATTTCTGGGAACATCGTGAAACCGGGAGATAAAGTCCTTAATGCTTTCTATTCCCGCATCCATATTGCTCACGCCTGCATATATTTCAACGCGGTTGCAGGTTGAAAGCACGATGTTTTCCTTTACCTCTCCCGATTTCATCAGAGTGTTGATGGCCTCTTCAAGCTTGGGCCCGTCAAAAGCGACCTTTTCTCTGACCTCTATCGGCGCGGTTTTATGATTAAGTCCTACGACTAAAATGTTCATACGAGAGAATCAAGGCTTACGGATTCGAGGCGGGGGCCTTTGAATGTTGTGCTATCCGGTGCTCCCGATATTCCCTGGCTCCATTGACCTTTTTTTACATAAACGTGTGGCGTCCTTTCAGGATTAGAGTAACTCCAAAAAAAGCAAAAATAACTACTGCGAATCCGACGATTGACAGGATAGCGGCTTTTTTACCCCGCCAGCCCACGGTAAGCCGTAAATGCAGGACAAGGGCATAAATCAACCATGTGATGAGGGACCAGACTTCTTTGGGGTCCCAGCGCCAGTACGTTCCCCAGGCACTGTTTGCCCAGATAACTCCTGTAATCATGGCAAGTGTCAAGAGAGGAAATCCCAGGGTGATGAGATGGTAATTTATCTCATCCAGAGTCTGCAGGCTCGGCAGTTTAAGAAACAGAGGGCTGACCTTTTTGGATTTGACGTACCATTCCTGGAGGAGATACATAATGCCGATTCCACATGCCATGGCAAAAGCAGCATCTCCCAGAAAGGCCAGGATCACATGTATCCCGAACCAGTAACTCTGCAGTGCGGGGCTTAATACCTTTATTTCCCGCGGGAAAATCGCTGATGAGAACATGAGAACAAAAACGATTGGCATGATAAAGGAGCTGAGAAGCCCGAGCTTATATTTAAACTCATGGAAAAAGAACAAAATGAGGACACACCATGAGAAAAATGATGTTGCTTCATGCATATTAGAAACAGGTATATGCCCCCCCTGAATATATCTGGTGACAATGCTGCCGGTATGAAGTATAAATCCAAGGACTGACAAATAGAGCGCTATCCTGGATGTAGATTTTTTCCTTTTGAAAAGCTCAACAAGGCCGGCAATGGTTGCCAGGGCGTAACATGTCAGGGCCAGCTCAAAAAAGAGCACATTAATTTCAAGACTCAAGATATTTACTCCTTCTGGATCACTGTTATATTATACGGAATTTTCTTAATTAAACATTAGAGTTACATGAAATATTCCGGTCTCTGCGCATACAGCGCACTCTTTACTGTAATGTACTGATATATTGTTTTGTATAGGCAAGAAATTTGTCAATATCACCTGTTCTGTTTATGAGATCTATCCAGAAGGTTTGTCTGTTTTTGTCCTGCGCGGTCTCTGATATGAATGGATTCTGGGTGTGATCTGCAGAATTAACTATTATTATATCTGCTTTTTCACGTACTTTCTGTGCTGTAGGTTTGATCTGTCCGTCTTGTCCAACGATGAATATTACCAGGTGGGGATTTATAAAATCCACAGGGCTGTTCCCTTCAATAACGACTCCCCGGAGGCCTGACATTTTGCTCATTGCAATAGCCAGAGGGTCTTCAAGTTCGCTGGTCTGGGTCTGGATCCATACAACTTTCTCTGCGCCGGACCGGGCCATAACAGCGGTATCTTTGCCGTTCTCCATGATAACACCGGTTTCGTCTGTCACTGAAGTATACAGGGGTGTCTTGGTAAATTTTATCGCGCCAAACCCTTCAAGACGTTCCAGGAGGATTGAAGCAAGTGTGGTCTTGCCAACACTACTGTGTGCTCCGGTTATGGAAATGATGGTGAAAATTCCATTATCAGACATAACTACAGGATACTGGATATGAGGAGAAGATACAACTCCTTATAAAGATTAAATAAATGGTTGCTTTGCCCCTGACATTTCAGAATCAACTGTCAACGGGAAATTCAGACGTTGTGATTGTGCAGCCAGCCTTAAAACACTCTCCTGGTGAAGGGTAATGCATACAACGGAGTCAAAAGGGTCAGCTTCAGTTTCCTGAAAAATTAATGACTTCTTCAATGGCAACATTATTGCAATCGTACAGGGCAGATAATCATTCTGTGGAGGTAAAAGATGAGCATTTTGGAATATGGCATCCTGTCATCAATAAGAAATATTATTTTAAGAAACTACAGCAAGCTGTCAATCCATTTTAAGGAAAAGAGGACCAGGAAAGAGAAAGACCTGCTGCAGGCGGCTTTGATGTCAGGAAGCGTCAGAAGAGTAAAATAAGCCATGTCAAAGATTGACGGCGGTAGTTATTTGGTTGGTTAGCATTAATCATTTATAACCACAGAGACACAGAGGCACGGAGAATAAAAAAATATTAATAAGATTCGTTTTTTCATAAGGCCATTATGCTGTTCTCCGTGCCTCTGTGCCTCCGTGTTAAAACAGGCTGTAACAGGGAACCGAATCAATACTCTTTTATACGGAACCCGAGCCTGTTAATGCTGTCTTTCACTATCTGCTCGAATTTCTTTTCATCAAATTCCAGCTCAGATGGCTCGTACTCAATTACAGCGCTCTCATTGTTTATTACGTTGACGGACTGAACGCCTTTCATTTTTCCTATGAACTTTCCGACGGCCTTAACACAGTCATAGCAATAGACATGTCCAACCTTAAATGAAAGTTTTGCCATCAGTCCTCCTTTAACATATGAAACCCCTTGAAGGGATGTATAAGCGGTTTTTTAGCTCCTTTTATTAATTAGTATTTATACTCTTTTTTTCATGAAGATAGCAAGGCGGGCTCTTCGGGGCTTATGGGGCCATTCCTGATATCTTATACCTGTCTTACGTGCCGGAGAAAGCGTGGCAATCACGGGTTAAAATGTCGTACAATAATGTGCTGTTAATCTGTATCGCAAAATATCGTGTGCATAACCATGGGGTTTACAGCGAGATCAGGATCAGATTTTCCGGTATATAAACTACAGAATAGATGGGAGGAGACATTAGATGAAAAAACTTATGCATATTGTTGCGAGTATGGCAGTTGCCCTCATTATCAGCTGCAGTGGAGGCACACCCCAGGACCAGCTCAAGGATATCTCAGAGCTTCAGGCGAAAAAATATCCCATGGCAGCTGAAGAGACTGAAAGCATGAACGCTTTTATTGCTGAAGGAAAAAAACTTCTTGAGGAAGGAAAACTAAAAGAGTCATCAGAGTCACTGAAAAAAGCCCTTGCCTTGTTAAAGCAGGCAGAGGATGCATACATTTTCAATAAGGCAGATTAATAGCATAAGAGCTTGTTTTCTGTTCTGAGCGCAAAAAAATAACGTAACGTATTAACGCCTGTCCGGTGGACCACTATCCGCGAGGTCCCTGTGCTACTATACCCAATGGTCCTCAACTACATCTGGACAGGATTCTTTTTGATCTCATTTATCATCGGTCTCGGGAAGCTCCTTTTTTTCCATGACCTCGATGTTTTCCCGCAGATGATGAATGCCACCTTTGAGTACGCGAAAACCGGTTTTGATATTTCCCTGGGGCTGACAGGTGTTTTAACGCTCTGGCTGGGAATAATGAAAATAGGCGAGAGAGGAGGAGTAGTAAAGATATTTTCCCGCGCTGTCGGGCCCTTCTTTCACCGTCTCTTTCCTGATCTGGAAAAAGACCATCCCGCGATTGGTTCCATGATGATGAACATTTCCGCCAACATGCTTGGACTGGATAACGCGGCAACACCGCTGGGCCTGAAAGCGATGAAGGAGATGCAGGCCACAAACAGGGATAAAGATTCAGCTTCCGATGCCATGATCATGTTTCTCGTGTTAAATACATCGGGACTTACCCTGATTCCGGTGACGATCATGGTGTACCGATTTCAGCTCGGAGCTGCTGACCCCTCTGATATTTTTATTCCCATTTTACTGGCGACCTCTTTTTCCACATTGGCAGGCCTTATATCTGTTTCCCTGTATCAGAAAATAAACCTGATTGATAAAGTAATCCTTTCTTATATTGGCGGATTTATTGCTGTTGCGGGCATCCTGATATTCCTGCTTTCGGGGATGAGCCGAGATGAAATAACCGCCTTTTCAACAGTTGCTGCAAACCTGCTTCTCTTTTCAGTTATTACCCTGTTTATCCTTCTTGCGGCAATTAAACGGGTGAATGTTTACGAGTCATTTATTGAAGGGGCCAAAGACGGTTTTCATGTTGCCATTACCATTATCCCCTATCTCATCGCCATTCTTGTTGCTGTCGGTGTGTTCCGTGCATCAGGGGCAATGGATATGGTTGTGGGCCTGATAAAAAGCGTATGTGTGTCCCTCAACATAGATGCGGATTTTACCGGGGCGCTTCCAACAGCGTTCATGAAACCCCTGAGCGGAAGCGGCGCGAGAGGCATGATGGTGGATGCAATGAATACTTACGGGGCGGATTCATTTGTGGGAAGGGTTGCCTCTGTAGTGCAGGGAGCGACTGATACCACCTTTTATATCATCGCGGTTTATTTCGGCTCAGTTGGGATAAAAAATACCCGGTATGCTGTAACATGCGGCCTCATCGCTGACTTCACCGGCATTATCGCGGCAATTGTTATTGCCTATCTGTTTTTCCATTAATCTGTTTTTGTCGGAAGTCATCGAGGTTCAACCTCGATATGAAATTGGAATGCCGCTCATAACTGATATTTTTCCTGCAGCACTGTTAATTCTGACAAATAGCGCTCTTTATGAATGAATCCTGTCTGGCTGCTGATTTCGTTTATTAAGGTTTTTATGTGAGGCCGTATATCAATTCCCATTGAATTCAGCAGGGAGTCATTGGCTTTGTCGACAATGAGGGCGCAATAGTAGGTGGTAAGGATTCTGATCTTCGGAGCTCTTCGCAATAAATAGCTTCTTCCTGAGAGGGTGGTCAAAAAATATGCTGAATAGTCATAGAGCATCTTAAGGGATGGCCGGTCTCCCACACCTGTCCCGTCAGTTGCTGTAAACCAGGCGTAAAAGGTGTCCATAACTGACTCTATGATTTCATATTCATTTCTCAGTATGTCCCGTATCAGATATACCTTCTTTTTTCCCAGTGTCCGAAAGAAGTGGGACATATTGCTGTAGAGGGTATAGAGAGCTTCTGTTTCTCCGCTGATGACAGGAGGGTTTGCTGACAAGGTGCGGACTGCCTGCTGAAACTGCTCGAACGTGCCGCCCTCTGAAATGTATGCAGAAACATATTCCTGTGAATCAAGGTAAGAAAAAAATGCCATGATTTTTCGATGCACGTCTTCTTGGCTTGCCTGGCTGTCTTCGCGGGCGGCTTCCTGGCGAGGTTCCCCAAAGGCCTGAATGAGCTTTTCCTGCGGAATGTCCGTTTCGTCAGGCGATTTTAATTCTTCACGCACCTCATTGCGCACCGTCTCCAGCTCGCTGTTGTGCCAGTCCTGTATGAAGGTATAAGAGAAATAACCGATGATTCCAATGATGATTAATATGATTAATGTTTTGATCGCTCGACTCATCTTAAAATCCCTGTC
Organism: Thermodesulfovibrionia bacterium; assembly: GCA_947259645.1. Taxonomy (GTDB): domain Bacteria; phylum Nitrospirota; class Thermodesulfovibrionia; order UBA6902; family UBA6902; genus Glo-13. The sequence continues at coordinate 44,897 of CAMYND010000007.1, forward strand.
TATAATCAGGTGGCCTGGCTATCTTTTCTTCCTTTGTAATAAACAAGCGTTACTCCCGGCTTCGCCCCGGCACAAAACAGTTATTTCTGTATGCTTGCGTCTTCTATGATCACACTATATTTATAACCGCTGCCGAAATCTTTATCTTTCGAGAGAGTCCCTTTCAGCGTCACTATGTCACCCACCGAAAGAGCTTCCTGGGATGTTACCAGCATATCATTTGTGCCTGCTGCCGGGTTCCCGCTCCCATCCTGAATATGTGCCCAGTTCATTTTCATGATATTAGGTGAAAATTTCACTATCTGACCCCTGACAGCGATGATTTTTGTATCAAGCTCAGTGCTTTTTTGATAAAGCTCGGCAACTGTATATGCATCAGGGTCATCGGCTTTTTCAATATTTGTTGCCTCCGGGGCGGTAGAAGTGGCTTTGGTTTCTGGATGTGAAAATGGTTTTTCTCCACCCTGCGCCTCCACGATTCCAGCAGAAAAAACAATGGCATCAAAGGTACGGTTCAGGGTTTTGCTGGTAAAATTGTTCATGACCATCCCTGGTTGAAATGTTGCGTTCTGCCCGACAGTAACATCTGCTCGCGGTGCTGCTATCCATGATGACCTGCCCTCATTTTCAATATTGATATACGTATAACCACCGCTGTCAAAGCTCTCAACAACGGTGCCTGAAAGGATGGGCTGACCCTCCTGCGGTGCGCTGACAGGGCTTTTCTTCGGCTCTTCAGCTGGTTTTTTTGATAAGGCCGATGAACTGTTTGAAGATAATATCAGCACGAACGCTGCAAGCGCTGCAGATAACACTAAAGATTTTTTCATGGTATGTCTCTCCTTTATATCTAAAAGTAATCTTATCAGATTTATTTAATACTTATATCATACTTATTTTGCAAAAAAAAATAACGGACGGCTTGATTGGATTCCCGGTTCCGGCTTTGATCCGGTCCAAAAACATCTGCGTTCCCTTTAAGTATCAGTGGTGCTTAAGGTATAGTAGGTGTAGTGAAATTCGAAGAACTCAATATTCATGATAAAATTCTTGAAGGAATAAGGGCCGCGGGCTTCAGTGAGTGTACGCCTGTTCAGGCCCGGACCTTGCCGGCCGCGCTGGAGGGCCGGGACATAGCGGCCCAGTCCCAGACAGGTACGGGTAAGACAGCGGCCTTCCTCATTACAGTATTTTCACGAATGCTTGAGCAGCCTGAATTCAAGCGGGGCACGTCACCCCGTGTGCTCATTATAGCCCCGACGCGGGAACTGGTAGTACAGATAGAAGCAGAGGCAAAACTTATTGGCGGTCCGGCCGGTTTTAAAATAATGCCTGTTTTTGGGGGCATTGACTATATGAAGCAGCGCGAGGAACTTACCAAAGGAGTTGATGTTCTCATCGGCACACCGGGGCGGCTTATCGATTATCTCAAACAGAGGGTATACAACCTCAGAAAAACCCAGTTCCTCGTTATTGACGAGGCTGACCGACTCTTTGACATGGGTTTTATCAGTGACCTCCGCTTTATGCTCAATAGGATGTCTACCTATGACAAGCGGCAGTCTCTCCTCTTTTCCGCGACCCTTTCCAATCGCGTGCTTGAACTCTGCTATGAGCATATGAATATGCCTGAACGCTTTATATTAACGCCTGATAACATAACAGTGGAACAGATTGAGCAGGAGCTTTATCATGTAGGAAGTTCTGAGAAATTTGGCCTGCTTCTTGGTATCCTGCGGCGTGAGCCTGACGGCCGTTACCTGATTTTTTGCAACACAAAGGCCGCCACGGAGCGGCTTGAGCTCTACCTGAATGCAAATAATTTCGAGACAGCCGGAATAACAGGAGACCTGCCCCAGAAAAAGAGAATGAAGGTCCTCACCCGGTTTAAAGACGGGACACTCCCCATACTTGTGGCTACAGCTGTGGCAAGCCGGGGCCTTCATATCGACGCAGTATCTCATGTGATTAACTATGACCTCCCGGAAGACCCGGAGGATTATGTCCATCGGATCGGCCGGACTGCCCGTGCCGGTGCAGGTGGAAAGGCGATTTGTCTTGCCTGCGAAAAATATGTGCATTCACTCTCTGAGATCGAAGAATACATCAAACAGGCAATCCCGACCATGCCGGTTACTGATGAACTCATTGTTACAGACTATCGTAAAGTGCGTTTCTATCCGAAAAAGAAAGGTTCTTCGCATGACAAGCGAAGCCACGGCACGAAAACAAAACGCTTTGCTTCGGGACAGGGTTCGCAGCAACAAGATGCCCGAAATCACGGGGGGGCAGGCAAGTCAGCAGGGTCAGGCCCGGCCTCTCATGGGTCTGAAAAGCCGGCTCAACCCCGCCGCATCATGAAAAAATCCCATTCAATCCGACAGCCTGTCGCAGGAAAAAGCAAACACTAATATTCAGGCATTAACTGTGATGATGAGAATCGATTCCTTCATAATTTACTATCCGCAGCAAGATTTGTACGTTACAGACCACTATTAACATTTGAGGAGAATTATGAACGAGCTACATATCAGCACAATAGCAGCAGAACTGAGCGTTACCGTGTCGCAGGTCAGGGCCGCAGCCCTGTTGCTTGATGAAGGTGCGACAGTCCCTTTTATATCGCGATACCGGAAAGAGGCGACAGGAAGCCTTGATGAAGTAGCGGTGGCTGCTGTCAGGGACAGGCTGGAGAGGTTGAGGGAACTGGACAAACGGCGTGAGGCCATTATGATTTCATTGATTGACCGGGAACTGCTTACCGATGAATTAAAGCAAAAGATTGAGTCTGCACAATCCATAACCGTTCTTGAGGATTTATATCTCCCCTTTCGCCCCAAGCGGCGAACGAGGGCGACCACAGCGAAGGAGAAGGGGCTTGAGCCTCTGGCAGTCAGCATTTTTAAACAGGACATATCAGATCCTGAAGCGGAAGCTGAACTGTTTGTTGATGCTGAAAAAGGGGTAGAAACTATTGATGAGGCTCTCGCGGGGGCGCGGGACATTATTGCTGAATGGGTGAGCGAGGACCAGGTGGCCCGGGAAAAGATGAGAGCACTATTTTCTTCAAAAGGCATTATGCGGTCAAAGGTTATCTCAGGCAAGGAGGAGAAAGGAGTTAAATATAAAGACTACTATGAGTGGGAAGAGCCGATTTCAAAAGCACCGTCTCACAGGGTCCTGGCAATCCGGCGCGCTGAGAAAGAGGGGTACCTGATGCTTCGTATAACCCCGCCTGAAGATGAGGCGCTGGAGCTTCTCGAATCGTTGTTTGTAAAGGGTAAAGGCCTGTCAACAGATCAGGTACGAACAGCTGTCCAAAACGGTTACAAGAGGCTGCTCTCCCCCTCAATGGAGACAGAGATTCGCCTTGTTGCTAAAAAACGTGCTGATGAGGAGGCAATAACTGTCTTTGTTGACAATCTGAAGCAGCTGCTCCTTGCCCCTCCCCTTGGGAGAAAGAATATACTTGCTATTGATCCGGGTTTCAGGACCGGGTGCAAAGCTGTTTGTCTTGACAGGCAGGGAAAGCTGCTCCACAATGATACAATTTATCCCGGCTTGTCTGACAGACAAACCGCGGAGGCGGCACAAAAGGTCAGGGATTTGTGCAGCCGCTTTAATACAGAGGCGATAGCAATTGGCAATGGTACTGCCGGAAGAGAGACGGAGTCGTTTATCAGAAGTCTTGACCTTCCGGGGAATATGGATGTTGTGATGGTGAACGAGAGCGGAGCATCAATTTATTCAGCATCAGACATAGCACGGGAGGAGTTTCCTGACCGCGATGTGACAGTCCGCGGTTCTGTTTCTATTGGACGGCGCCTCATGGACCCCCTTGCCGAGCTTGTGAAAATAGATCCGAAATCAATCGGCGTTGGACAGTATCAGCATGATGTGGACCAGCCAGCGCTCAGAAAGAGTCTTGATGATGTGGTAACAAGCTGTGTAAACAGGGTGGGGGTAGAGGTGAATACAGCAAGCCGGCAGCTTTTGGCATATGTGTCCGGCCTTGGTCAGCAGCTTGCAAAGAATATTGTGGAATACAGGGATGAACAGGGCCCGTTACAATCGAGAGAGGAACTCAATAACATACCCCGCCTGGGCCCAAAAGCCTTTGAGCAGGCAGCAGGATTTCTCAGGATAGGAGATAGCAAGAACCCTCTTGACAGGTCTGCGGTCCACCCTGAAAGTTATCATGTTGTTGATACCATGGCACGGGACAGGGGCTGCTCCCTCTCTGAATTGATGAACAACGGGGAACTGAGAAAGAGCATTGATCTTTCCCGCTATGTAACCGACAAGATAGGGGTTCCGACACTGAACGATATAATGCAGGAACTTGCCCGGCCGGGACGCGATCCGAGAGAAGGATTTCAGTCATTCAGTTTCACCGATGGAATTGAGAAAATTGAAGATCTGAAACCAGGGATGAAGCTTGCAGGAATTATAACCAACATAACTGCCTTCGGAGCTTTTGTAGATGTCGGGGTTCATCAGGATGGGCTCGTTCACATAAGCGAGCTCTCTGACAGCTATGTAAAAAATCCCTCTGATGTTGTGAAGGTCCATCAGAAGGTCGCGGTAAATGTCCTTGAGGTAGACCTCCAGAGAAAGCGGATTACCCTCTCGATGAGGAGCGAAAAGGCTGTTAACAGGAAACCTGAGAGCGCGACAGAGAACAAGAGAAAAAAGAGCACTAAGCGTAATGGGGCAAAAGGGGCACGGAGAAAAGCTGTTCAGGTTGAGGACAAATCTTCACGCTACGCGGGCAACCCTTTTTATGAAGCCTTTGCGAAAAAAAAGGCTGAAGAGCAAAATCGATAAGAGATGAAACAAAATAAGATAACCACGATTCATGAGCACTGAAAATCATTGTCAGATCATTTGTCAGGCTGTTCAGACCTGATAGTTCTGAGGTAGCGGAACAATGCCCGGGAGGACCTGGGCGGCTTATTCTGTTCCTTTTCTTTGCGGGCGTTTCTCACAAGTTGAGTTAATTGCTGGCGATCTGCGACCGGGTACTTTCCCAGTAATTCTGTCACTAGAGCGGTGTCTCCCGAGATCAGTCTGTCCCGCCACGTTTCTGTTTCCTTAAACTCCATGGCCTTCATATAGTTTCCCTGCTCTATGTTTTCAATAGCCTCCTGTATTGGTTCAGGATCAATTTTCCGCATTAAGGTCCCGATGTACTGTAGCTGCCTGCGCAGGGCAATCCGCTGTTTTATTGACTTTGCAAAGGTGATGGCCCTGTCTATTTCTTCAGGCAGCCTGATTTCTTTGAGCTGATCAGAGGAGAGCTTCAACAGTTTTTCCCCAAGCACCTGTAATGATTCAGCCTCTCTTTTCTTATATGTTTTGCTTTTGTAATCCATGAAATAAAAACCTTCAGCTATTCCCTTTGTTTTCAAGGCAAGAGTCCTGTGACTCTCCGGTCATATTAAAATAATTCATATTTCACCAGCCTGCCGTCAAGCCCTCCTGTTTTTAATGGCTTTTTCCAGGCTGCTTTCAGGCCGATTTTTTTTATGAGCTCCCTCTCACCGAAATAAATGTACGCTGTCGATCCTGTGCATTTTTGTTTCAAATAATCTCCGAAAGATTTATAGATCATATCGAGCTGCTGCCTGTTTCCCATTCTGATCCCATAGGGGGGATTTGTTATAATAACACTGTTCTTTATACCGGAAGTATCCCGAAAGTCACGGGCTTCAAGTTTTATCCTGTTGCCATGGGGCAAAGAAAGAAGATTGTTTTCTGTTATTTTAACAGCTTTCAATGATATATCGCTCCCGGTAATGAGGTCTGCCGGGGCCTCCCTGATGTTCTGATCAAGGGTTTTTCTCACGTTTTCCCACAGTGCCTTATCATAGTCAGGCAGGTATTGAAAGCCGAACTGTTTCCTGAAAATCCCCGGGGGTATTCTGCAGTAGTGCATCAGTGCCTCACTGAGTATGGTCCCGGACCCGCACATCGGGTCGTTGAGCGGCACTGAACCGTCCCACTCCGCATACCTGATAAGCGCAGCTGCGACCGTTTCCTGCATTGGCGCTGCTATAGACTCTTTTCTGTATCCACGGCGATGCAGTGACCCTCCTGATGTGTCGAGGCTGATGACAGCCCCGTCAGAGTGTATATGAATATTCAACCAGATGTCCGGGTTTCTTGGGTCAACATCAGGCCTTTTTCCAACGGCTTCCTGGAATGTATCAGCGACCCCGTCTTTTAACCGCAGTGATGCATAATGTGAGTTGGTGATTTTGCTTTTCGATACATTACTAAAGACCGCGAAGGTATTCTTGAGGGAAATAATGTCAGCCCAGTTAATCTCTCTGGCATGCCGGTACAGCTGGTCTGTTGATGTGCAGGTAAATGATGCCAGCGGGGCCAGTATTCTTGAAACCAGGCTTGACGCGTAGTTTATTCTATAAAGTGTTTTTTTGTCAGCATTAAAATATACTCCCCCATATGATAGGGTTACGTTTCGGGCTCCGAGTCCTGAGAGTTCCCGGCATGCCAGGTCTGTTATCGTCGTGGCAACCTGAGCAAAATAACGGTTATTTTTTTGGTATTCATACATGAATTATGTTCCCTGAGTAAGCGTACATTTTTATTTGATGCTATCTAGTATATATAATATATGGGGTTTCGGCCCCAAACGACGAGTTCATTCTTTTTTACGCAAAAAAGAACGAACCAAGAAAAAGCGCCCGAAGAGATTTCTTAACGGTTCTTCAGTCAGCCTGCGGGGAATTGATTTAACTCGCTCCGCTCAGACAGAAATCAATTCTATTCCCTTCAGCCTCCTTCATCACCTGAAATCGCTTAATGGGGAGGTCAAAACCCCCTGACCCCCTTTTCTAAAGGGGGAAATGCTGCTTTTAATACCCCCCTTGATTGCTTCCGGGATATGGAGGGCTGGACGCGTTAAAAATTAAAAACTGTCTGAGGTCGAAACGACCGAGTTTTTTTAATTTAGCGGCCAGGCCGGAATATTTCGGAAATTAAGCAATCACGCGGGCACTTTCTTTGGTTACTTTCTTTTGTGGAAAAGAAAGTCACTCCGCCGGAAGGGCTCCCGGGGTTTGGGGCAGAGCCCCATAGCAATGAATAAAAACAAAAGTCATTCGTCATGGATTGACATTGAAAAATAAAATTATACGTTATAAATATTCGTATGCTACTATTAATGTAAAATTCAAAAAGGGGCTTAATATGATTTATCTGAAAGAGTATGAAGATGTGCTGGCAAAGCTTGGCAATGACTATTTTATCGGGGAGCTGCAATACGTACCCGATATTACATCATGGGCTCAGGAACAAAATCTGGAACTCAGTGAACCCCATAATCTGATGAAACTTGTGGTCAACTCTGAAGACAGTCTGACCATGGTTTTGCAGGAGAACTTCAAAGAAGAGATTCTTGATGATGTGATAAAGGGCCTGAGTGTCAGGTGGTCACTGAAAGACAATGTGACTAATATTGATGATAAGTTCAACAGTATTAAAAAGAGACTGGTATTCTCATTTCTCAAAGAATATGCCAGGGCGCTGAATAAAACCGATGGCGATGAGTTAAACGAAGATATGTGGGTTGTTGACGAAATGGAATTTCTCGGTTTTTTTAATGAGTGACAATTTATGCTGCTTACAACTTCAGCAGGGGCATACCAACGGCAGGGTCGATTTCTCGCCGTGCATTGATGCCTTCCATTTCAATAATGATCGCCTCAAGCACCAGAAATGTCTCTGATTTTTCTCTCAAACACCCGACTTTGACCGAATCCTTTTTTCCAAAAGCGCCGTGAAAGTGAATTTTCGGCTCATCTCCCTGCCAGAAGATCGTTCCCAGTCCGATGATTTCATGGCTTTCACCGAGCTCTTTCCAGACAGGTTTTGGCGGCAAATCCTCTGTTTCAGGGCCGACAACGATTTTCCCTTCTCTCATCCCCCCGACGAGATAGAAGACCCCCGCTTTTATCTGTTCCTTTTTAGCAATATCTACAAGGTTTCCGAGTACATCGTCATGATCATCAAATTTACCCACAATCATCCGGCCCGGCTTTCCGACCTGGTATTTCATAGTTCCTCCTCAATAGTGAATTATTGATAAATTATATCCTTTTTTTGTTTTCTTATCCAATAAGTATAAAACCACAGAGGCACGGAGACACAGAGAAAGACATAAAGAGAGGAAAGGAACATATTTATGCTCCGTGCCTCTGTGGTTTATCGGTATTTTATCGGCATAATTTATTAAATATCCTTATTTATGTATCTAAATTTGATTTCTCTATCTTAATTTCGATAAAATAAACGTCCATTTTATATTGGTGCTGATCTGATTCTAAAAGCCGGTTGATAAAATTCTGTAAAAAAAGGTGATTACATGTTAGAGACAAAGTGTCAGAAAATCCTGGACAACTACTATGAAAACAGGGGGAGTGTTGTTTCAATCCTCCAGGAAATGCAGGAAGTCTTCGGTTACATCCGCGAGGATGCAATTGAATGGTTTGCAAAAAAAATCAATGTTCCCTCAAGCAATTTTTTTGGGGTGGCAACTTTTTATTCACAGTTTTACCTGAAGCCGCGGGGGAAAAATATTGTCACAGCCTGCTGCGGAACAGCATGCCATGTGAAAGGTGCTGAAGCTATTATAAACAGAATCAGAGCAGACCTTGCGCTTGCAGAAGGTGAGGACACAACACCGGACGGGCAGTTCACAATGGAAAATGTCGCCTGCGTAGGCGCCTGCAGCATCGCTCCGGTCGTTCTGGTGAACAAGAAGGTGTTCGGGGGAGTATCAGCTGAAAAAGCATCCGATATGCTCAAAGACTATCAAAGAAATGGTAAAGGTAAATAGAATGGCACTCAAGAAAAAAGCAGCATCGCAGGCAGGGAAAAAGGTTAAACCAAAAACATCAGCCAGAACAAAAACAGTTGCCAGGGGCAAAGGTCCTGCTGCAAAAAACCTTACGATTAAGGTTTGCGTCGGAACAGGCGGGCTTGCAGCAGGCAGCCAGGATGTAATCGATGAGTTTGGCAAGCAGCTCAAGGCCCATGGTATAAAGGCTGAAATTGCGAAGAAATGTGTCAACAAGACTGGCTGCCGCGGTTTCTGCGCCAAGGACGTTATCGTTGAAATTAATCAGAACGGGAGCACTGAAGTTTACCAGCTTGTAACCGCGGACAAGGTAAGCAGGATCGTTGAGGAACATATTATCGGCGGTGATCCAGTAGACCAGTGGCTTGTCGGTCCTGACTATCATGCCTTTCATGACAAACAGACAAAGATCCTTCTCAAGCAGTGCGGGCAGATAGACCCCGAAAATATTCAAGCCTACCTGGACATAGACGGTTACAAGGGCCTGAAGAAGACCCTGTCACAGACCCCCTTTGAGGTAATAGAGGAGGTCAAGGCATCAGGCCTTCGCGGACGGGGCGGGGCTGGCTTCCCGGCAGGACTGAAATGGGAGTTCTGCAGTATGTCTGACAGTCCTGAAAAATATATAATCTGCAATGCAGACGAGGGTGACCCCGGGGCGTTTATGGACCGGGCCATTATTGAGGGTAACCCCCATTCAGTCCTTGAAGGCATGATAATCGGAGGGTACTCGATAGGTGCCAAAGAGGGATACATATATATACGGGCGGAATATCCCCTTGCTATCCAGAGGCTGGAAATAGCCATAACGCAAGCCAGGAAAAGAGGTTTTCTCGGGAAGAATATTCTCAAGAGCGGGTTTGATTTTGATCTGATTATAAAGCAGGGTGCAGGAGCCTTTGTCTGTGGAGAGGCCTCCGCTCTTATGCGCTCGATCGAGGGCAAACGGGGAATGCCGAGGGCCAAACTCTGGCGCTCAGCTGTGAAGGGCCTCTGGGACAAACCAACGGTCCTGAACAATGTCGAGACCTTTGCAAATATCCCACTTATCATTGAAAAGGGGGCGGACTGGTATAAAGGATTTGGTACGGAAAACAGCACCGGAACAAAAGTCTTTGCCCTCACCGGCAAAATGAAAAACACCGGCCTCATTGAAGTGCCCATGGGTATGACGCTCAGGGAGATGATTTATGATATAGGCGGCGGCATGACCGGCAAGAAAAATCTGAAGGCGATCCAGACCGGAGGACCTTCCGGGGGCTGCATTCCTGCTGAGCATCTTGACATTCCGGTTGATTTTGACTCCCTTGCCTCTGTTGGTTCAATGATGGGGTCGGGCAGCATGGTTGTCGTTGATGAAGATACATGCATGGTCGATCTGGCAAAATTTTTTATATCCTTTACGCAGCATGAGTCCTGCGGAAAATGTGTTCCCTGCAGGATAGGAACGAAGAGGATGCTTGAGATACTGACGAGGATAACCGAAGGCAACGGGAAAGAAGATGATATTGACCTTCTCCTGGAACTGGGGAATGACATAAAGCACGCGTCCCTCTGCGGCCTCGGGCAGTCAGCTCCCAACCCGATTCTTTCCACGATCCGTTTTTTCAGGGATGAGTACGAGGCCCACATTAAGTACGGGCGCTGTCCTGCAAATGCCTGTAAATCACTGCGCCAGTATCTTGTCAATGCAGAGACATGTAAAATGTGCGGAAAGTGCAGCCGGGTATGTCCTTCCGGCGCCATAATATGGGAGCCACGGCATAAAGCCGAGCTTGATAAAGTGAATTGTGTAAAATGCGGGGCATGCTACGATGCCTGCCCGTTTAATGCCATTTTGTAATGAATGGTCAGGAGGAATAACTATGCTAAGCAAAGAGCGGCTCAAGGAAATTAAACTCTTTAAGGGGCTTTCAGATGATGAGATCGGAATAGTCGCGAATGTGCTGGATGAATCCCTGTATAAGAAAGGGGCCATAATCTGGGAAGAAGGCGCTCCGGAACAGGGCCTTCAGATTATTGACCATGGTAAAGTGCGGATTACCAGAAAGACGAGTGAAAATCACCGGCAGGTCCTTGCGGTTTTAAAAGATGATAACTTTTTTGGAGAGCTGTCTTTGCTTGACGGCAGGTCTCATTCTGCATCGGCTGAAGCCCTTGAGGACACAAAAGTTTATATCCTGCACCGGAGCAAGATGGAAACGCTTCTGAAGGAGAGTCCTCTGACCGCCTATAACATCATGCGGGTATTGGCCATTGAGATCTGTGAGCTGCTTCGTCAGATGAATGCCAAGTTCATGGATATGGTTAATTATGTATGGGAAGCACGAGATGTATAACAGGAGGAAATGCTGTGACTGAAAATAACCTGAAAGTTACGATAAACGGCAGAGAGGTCTTATGCAGCAGGAATGAGACCATTCTTGATGCTGCCAGAAAAGCGGATGTGAACATACCAACTCTCTGCTATGATGACCGCCTTGAGCCCTACGGCGGATGCCGGCTCTGTATTGTTGAGATAAAAGACGTTCCGCGGCCGGTTCCTGCATGTACCACCCGTGTGAAAGACGGCTGGGAGGTCTTAACAGAAACTGTTGAAGTGCGAAGGATGAGAAAGAACATCCTGTCCCTGCTGCTTTCCAATCACCCCAATGACTGCATGAGATGTGAAGCCACCGGCAACTGCGCACTGCAGACCTACTCGTACGAATATGGAGTGGACGGGGACCGTTTTGCCGGAGAGTCATGGAACCTCCCGATAAAAGATGACAACCCCTTTATTGTTTATGATCCCAACAAATGCATTCTCTGCGGACGGTGCGTGAGAATATGCAATGACGTGGTAATGGCCGGGACCATTGAGATGACCGGAAGAGGGTTTGATTCAAAACCTGATACCTCCTTTGGCAAGCCCCGTACTCTGGACAACTGCGAATTCTGCGGCCAGTGCGTATCCACCTGCCCCACCGGAGCGCTTATCGACAAGAAGGGGTGCGGTAAGGGACGTGCCTATGAAATGAAAAAGGTAAAAACTACCTGCTCCTACTGCGGAACAGGGTGCAGCTATTACCTCAATGTAAAAGAGGGAGAAGTGATAAAGGTCACCTCTGATTATGAAGGCCCGGTGAACAAGGGCAACCTCTGCATCAAGGGACGCTATGGATATGATTTTATCCACAGCCCCGAGAGGATCACGACCCCGATTATCAGAAAGGGAGATAAACAGGTTGAGGCAACGTGGGACGAGGCGCTCGACCTGATCGCAAAGAGGTTCGGTGAGATCCTTGAGAAGTCCGGCCCAAGCGCATTAGGTGGTTTCTCATCGGCACGCTGTTCAAATGAAGAAAATTATCTTCTTTCAAAACTGGTAAGGACGGTGTTCAAGAGCAACAATGTAGACTGTTGCGCCCGTGTCTGACACGCTCCTACTGTGGCCGGTCTGGCCACCAGTCTGGGAGCAGGTGCTGCTACCAATTCATTATCGCAGATGCCGGACATTGATACACTGTTTCTCTTTGGCTCAAACCCGACGGAAGCCCATCCTATTGTGTCGATCTATCTGAAGCAGGCCCTTCGCAAGGGTGCCAAACTTGTGGTCGGTGACCCGAGACAGACATGGATGGCGAGGCGGGCCGATGTATGGCTGAACCTCAACCCCGGAAGCAACATCGCTCTTCTTAACGGTATCATTCATGTGATACTGAAAAAGGGTTGGGAAAACAAAGAGTTTATCAAAAACAGGACAGAAGGGTTTAATGAGCTCAAAAAGAAGGTAAAGGAATATACGCCTGAAAAGGTTGAGAAAATTACGGGTGTCTCAAAAGAGAGGATAATTGAGGCTGCCCGCCTGTACTCGCAGGCAGACAAGGCGATGATCGTATACGGCCTCGGCGTTACAGAGCACCAGACCGGCACGGAAAACTCCATGGCTATCGCCAATCTTGCTCTGGTCTGCGGCCACATTGGACGTCCTTCAACGGGTATCATGGCGCTGCGGGGACAGAACAATGTGCAGGGGTCATCAGACCTTGGCCCATTGCCGGCGACGCTTCCGGGTTATCAGTCGGTTACCGATCCGAAACTGCGGGCGAAATTTGAACAGGCATGGGGCGTATCACTTTCCCCGGAGATTGGGCTCAAATCAGTTGAGATGCTGGACAAGGCAATTGAAAAACGGTTCAAGGGCCTTTTCATTCTCGGCGAGGACCCGGCACAGACAGACCCCAATGCCCATGAGGTGAGGAAAGCGCTTGAGTCCCTTGAATTTCTTGTAGTCCAGGACATTTTTCATACAGAGACATCGAAATACGCTCACGTAATTTTGCCGGGTGCCAGCTATGCTGAAAAAGACGGGACCTTTACAAACGGGGAGCGGAGGGTCCAGCGTATTAGAAAGGCCATCGAGCCTGTTGCCGGAATGGCGGAGTGGCAGGTCATCTGTGAAATAGCCACACGTATGGGTTACTCGATGCACTATGAACACCCATCCGAGATTATGGATGAGATCGCGAGTCTTGTCCCGATCTATGGCGGGATCAGCTATGAGCGACTGGAAAATGAAAGCCTTCAGTGGCCCTGTCCGGACAAGGACCACCCAGGGACTACAACGTTGTATACGGACCTGTTCTCAAGACCGGGCGGGCTTGCAAAATTCATGGCCCTTGACCATAAAGGCCCGGGAGAAAAGACGAACAGAGAATATCCCTTAACGCTTATAACCGGAAGAGTTCGTGAGCATTACAACAATGGCTCAATGACGCGAAGAGTTCCGGAAATACTGGAAGTCCGTCCTGAGGAACTGCTCGAAATGAGCTCGGAGGATGCGAAAAAATTAAAGATCAGCAATGGGGACATGGTTAAGGTGCTTTCGAAGCGCGGGAAGATCAAGGTGCGGGTGAAAATAACAGACCGTTCACAAAAGGGCAACGTCTTCCTCACCTTCCATTTTCCCGATGCACTGACGAACCTGCTGACATCTGAACACAGAGACCCTATAACCGGAACACCGGAGTACAAGGCCTGCGCGGTAAAAGTAGAAAAGTAGGGGTATGCTGCAGCACGCCCTATACAATAGCTGAGCACAAAAGAACAGTAGTTTCAGCAGAAAAAATCCTCCTTTTGATAAAGGGGGATTTTTTTTATTGAAAATATCATCCTTCTTCAAGGGAGAGATGTTTCACCTATGCCCGGAAGGCCATTAAATTATCCTTTCATAATTTCAGGTTTTGCACTATCATTGTATTAACCCGAATAGAAACTGAGTACAACAAGGATGTCAGATAATTTCAAGGAGGCTTCATGTCACGTAAACTCATCAGCCTGTTTCTTCTTATGATTGCCATTTCATTTCTGTCCTGCTCATCGGAAAATGCAAAACTGATGAAAGGCAAGTGGGTACTTGCAAATCAGATTATCGGAAGATCGCCCACCTCGTACTGGTTTCAGAAATATGGAAAGGTCATAGCCCCCTGGGAAGACCGCGAAATATCGCGTCAATCATCAGGACGATATGAGTTTATTGAAGACACACATATCAAGATTGTAATGAACAAAGGGTTCTACAAAGAGATCACGTTTTTTTTCGAGATAGTGAAGGTTGATAAAGAAGAGCTGATCCTTCGAGGCAGTATTCAGGATATCCGAATGAGAAGGGTAGAGTAACTCCTGCTGAAAGACAGGACTTACTGTTTTAATTTTTGAAGGCCAAGAAATGCAGAGCCCCAGAGCCCTGAGTTCTGATCTGTTATGAGGAAAACAGGGATCAAAGAGAGGATGTCTGAAAGTGTGTCTGACCTGCAGAATTCTTCAGCGAATGCCCTGTGTCTGATAAGTCTGGGATTTCTGGCAGCTACGCCGCCGGAGACATAGACACCACCAAGAGCAAGAGTTTCAAGAGCGAAGTCACGACAGGCCCTCCCGTAAAAACCTGACACCCATTTATGTGTCTCACTCTCTGGTGAGATCCTGTTTATAACATCTTCCGGAGTAAGCTCTTCGCCAGTCAGAAATTCGTGAACATAACTGAGGCCCCTTCCGGATACGACTTTGTTCCAGGTTATGTAGCTGTCACCCAGTTTAGTAATGAGAAATTTCTCAAACTTGGACTCTTTTTCAGTCTGGAAGGGAAAACTTGCATGTCCGCCCTCTGATGGAACTGCCAGGAACATTCCCTGCTCACCAGGCAGAATTACAGCTTTTCCTAAAGCAGTGCCGGCTCCTATGACCGCGGCAGCAGCGCTCTCAACAACAGTTCCCTCTTTTATAACCTGGGCTGCCCTGCCGATGCTGGACCGGCAGGCATAGGCTTGGGCAACAAAATCATTTATCAGATACGCGCGTTTCAGGCCGTAATCTCTTTGCGCGTTTGAGATGTCAATACCCCATGAAATGAAAGGTGGTTTGCTCTTTACCCCCTTTTCAACAGGGCCAGCAATGGCGAGCACCGATATATCTGCATCCTCCGGTTGCAGCGGAAATTGATTCTTCTTCAGGCCCTGAAGCAGCTCCCCAAAAGAGGATGATTCCGTTGTTTTGAGCCATATCTGATCTGCCAGAACCAGGTTATCATCTTTGTCTGACTTAAAATATGCAAACCTGCTGTTTGTGCCGCCGATATCTGCTGTAAGAATATTTATCATTTAACTATTGAAAAATTATTGCGCTTATTACTAACACGGTAACGAAAATATCCTGATATGTCAAGGCAGTTCAAATGATTCTTAATTCTGAATATGTTAAGGAGTTTTACATCTGGGTCTGCCTGTCATCAGGGGAGTAAATTTTCCTGAAGCAATAGTGACCTGAGAGCAAAAAAAAAATTAAAGAAATTTTTTGAAATGCCGAATAATATATATCAAAGATATTTACCCGACAATAGATACGCAGCATTCAATCCAAACCTGAAAAGCAGGAGGGATGCAATGAAAAAAAATACGAAGACAGAACAGTCAAAGCAGAACCATGCTATTTACGAAGACATTGTCGTTTCAACGAACACGCTGATATGGCGAACAGATACTGAGGGCAGATTTACCTTTCTTAATCCGGCATGGGAAAAATACGGCTACACAGTTGATGAAATGCTTTCACGGCCTTTTTCCGAATTTCAGATATCAGAGGCTGCAGCTCACTATGTGAACGCGTTCAGAAACTGCCTGATAGGCGAGCAGATCATCGGGCATGAGACAACATATTACTCTAAGAAAGGTGATGAGGTGTATCTGGCGATCAATATGATCCCCCTGTATGACAGCAGCGGTGCAATCGCCGGGACGCAGGGAACCGCCTTCGATATTACCGAGCGCAAGCATGCTGATGAACTGCTCCAGTACATCAGTGCCAAAGATGAGCTCACGGGCCTGTATAACCTCCACACATTTATAAGTATGACAGAGCAGCAGATAAAGTCAGCTCACCGGGAAAAAATGCAGATGCTTATTATATATGCCGGAGTTGATGATATGCAGAAAGTAAATGAAGAATACGGCCAGGAGGCAGGCGACCAGTTAATGATCGATATCGCAAATATTCTCAGGAAGACCTTTCGCGAGGCTGATGTTTTTGCCAGGACCGGCGGTGATGAATTTGTAATATCAACGCTGGTGACTTCAGAGGATATTGAAGCTATGATTATGGAACGTCTGAACATTACTATTGAAGAATACAATAGTGACAATGACGGTTCAATTCAGCTCTCCATGAGTTTCGGAACCGCTTTTTACGATCCTGAGAATCCTGTGGCAATAGATGATGTTCTTTCAACTGCTGATGATAGAATGCATGATAACAAGAACCTGAAAAAGAGCTGATAATCTGCTGCCTGAGCTGGGGCAGTGATCAGGTTTGCGCGCGTCGTGGCCGAAATAGTTGGTTTGCCGCTGATACGTCTTTAAGCGGGCTTGAAGATGAACACCTGGTTGCACTTATCACAGAAATTTGCCTTGTCCTCTGTAATGCCGGCTTCTTTAAAATATTCGACTTCGATAAGCTTTATCTGCTTTGTTTCATTAGTTTTTTCACAGGCATGTGATATTACGTCTGTCTCACAGTTGATATATGCGTAACTTTCATCAGGATTGGATAGCAATGCAATTATTTCCATTTCTCTTTCATATTCATCCATGCGTTATTCCTCCATCAAGAACACGTTCTAAATATCTGCCATAGTATATCATGGTTGTTATTAATTTGAGAAATTAACGACTTATAGCCTCTCTGTATTCGAGCGCCGCCTTAAGGGAAATCGCAGGAGAGCAGATGAACACGACTGAGAGAAATTAAAGGTATAATAAAATATGAGTGAAAAAAATGATGACTCAGTATTTAAAAACCTGACTGTTGCCTTTGTCATATTGATCATCCATGTTGTTTTAATAGGCGCCATTGCGGTCATGGGCATTTTTTTCGGCTGGATTGCGAACAATGCTGGATGGATCATTCTCGGAGTATCATGCCTGATAATAGTCGCGGGATATCTGTTTTACCGGCGTATGAAATCAGATGCCGGATTAGTGAAGGAAATTCTGCGTGATCCGGCCCTGCAGGGCAAGACAGTGGAAATAAGTTTCCTGGGGGGAATGGCAAATGTTAAGGTCGGTGATGCACATCCTGATCAAGCTATTGCCATTGACTCATCACCACGAATTAAACAATTAGATGCTCCGCAATCTGAAACTGGGGAAACCCTCACCGCGCTGGCCTCTTTATACGAGAAAAAGCTGATTTCGCTGGAGGAGTTTAATAAAGCCAAGCAGAAGATCCTGAAATAGCTCCCAGCATCTGAGCGGGACGAGAACTCCGGTCACCGGCATTTATCCCGGTTGCTCCTGATCAGCTCAGTACTCTTAAACCAGGTGTGGATTCTGCATCTGGCACTCTTCAAAATAGGGACAGACTTTACATCTGCCGATACAATATGGAACTGTCACTGGCACCTCCCTGTCTTTGTATAGCGGATTCTTTTTCTGAATACTTTAGTACAAAATTCCGCTCACAGTAGTTTTCTTGCTGTTTTGCTCATATTCGGTGCGGTATAGGCAGCGGGAAGGGGCAGAGAGTTTTTCGCTGCATGCCTCGGAGGCACAGAGAGAAGGCCTTTTACGGGTGAGTAGTTTATAATTATCCATGCATGACCTTGAAGAGAAACTGTACCAGCTGATTATCCCCAGGCTGAATGGGTATGAGCTCTCTTCCCCGTCCTACCGGCAGGGCCTCCTTGAACTTGTACGAAAAGGGATCGGGGGTTTTATTGTATTTGGAGGGAGAAAGGATGAACTGAAAAATACTCTTGAGATGCTCCAGAGAGAATCAAAGAAGGGCCTGATCATTGCTTCAGATATCGAGCGGGGAGCAGGTCAGCAGATTGAGGGTGCCACTAGATTCCCCCCGCAGATGGCTGTAGCTGCTGCGTTGAGAAAAGACAGGCCAGAGGATGTAGGGCTTCTTGCCCGGATGATAAATGCTGTTGCCGCAGAAGCTCATGAATCAGGAATAAACATGCCTCTCATACCTGTTCTGGATGTGAACCAGAACCCACTGAATCCGATAATTTGTACACGGGCATTTTCCGACATTCCTGAAGAGGTTGTGTGGTATGGACGCGAGTATATACATATCCTTGAAGAATCGGGCCTGATAAGCTGCGCCAAACATTTTCCCGGCCATGGTGACACGAGCGCTGACTCGCATATCAGATTGCCGGTTATTTCAAAGTCCCTCGAAGAGTTACTGAATACTGACATTTTGCCGTTCAGGGAAATTATACATTCTGGGGTCAGCAGTATTATGATCGGGCATCTGAGTGTTCCGGCACTTGATTCATTACCGTCATCCCTTTCAGAAAAAGTTATCTCCGGGCTGTTAAGAAAAGAGCTCGGCTATGAAGGGCTTGTTCTTACAGACGCCCTGAATATGCATGCTCTCAACAGTTATGACAATGTGCCTGTTCTCTGCATGAACGCGGGGGTTGACATCCTTCTTCACCCTGAAGACCCTGACGCTGTTGTAAGGCAGCTGCTGCGGGCAGTCCAATCCGGAGATTTGGATGAAGAAAAGATTGATTGTGCAGGGGCGAGGATTGAGAACTGCAAATCCGGCATAAGAAACCACCGTGAGAGCCGGGTGGATATGGAAAATCATGAAATGCTTTCAAGCCAGATATTTGATAAATCAATCACCTATGTAAAAGGTTCTGCAGAGCCGATCCTGAATGGTGAAATAAAAAATGTTTCGCTGGTGTACACTGCAGATGACAACGAATTCGATCTGTCCTGCCTGAGAAATAATTTTTCAGACTGTTTCAGCATTGAGAGGGCAGCTTCCGGGGAGGTACAGATCCACGATACAGTTATTTTTGCGGTTTTTACCAGCATAGCCGCCTGGAAGGGAAGTTCGGGCATTCATCAGGAGCAGGTGGCCTTTATTCTCGAGTCTATAAAAAAAGCAGAAAAATCTGTAGTGATTTCCTTTGGCAGTCCCTATGTCCTCAGGCACTTTAATGAAGCAGGCACACTCATAGCCGCATATGACTCAGGCACAGAGGCCCAGGCATCTGCAGTCAGATCTTTAAAGGGGGAATACAGAAATAGCGGTTCACTGCCTGTCAGTATTTCCTTCTCCTGATTTCCAGGGGGCAAATTTCAGAAGCAGGAGCATCCCGGGAATGGCGATAAGGGTGCATGCAATAAAAAAGTATTCCCATCCAATACTCTTTGCAATGTACCCCGTTGGTGCTGAGAGAATGTCCCTGCCAAAGGCCATAAAACTCGTCAGCAGTGCATACTGGGTCGCGGTGAATTTTTTATTGGTTATACTCGCCATAAAGGCCATAAAGGCCGCGGTTCCCATGCCTCCGCTCAGATTTTCAAAACCGATAACCACCGCAAGAGCGGGGATGCTGTGGCCCATTGTAGCGAGAACAGCAAACCCGGCAGTGGAGAGCGCCTGCAATACACCGAATACCCAGAGTGACCGGTGAATCCCCAGCCTGAGCATAATTACACCGCCGATTGAGGCGCCGGCAATGACAGCCCAGAAGCCGAGGAGCTTTGTGATAGTCCCGATTTCAGTTAATGAGAACCCGATATCCATATAAAAAGGGGTCGTAATGTTGCTTGCCATTATGTCGCCAATTTTATACATGAGGATGAATGCCAGCATCCAGTAAGCGCCTTTACGGCTGAAATATTCTGTCAATGGATTAATAATAGCCTCCTTCAGACTGGAGGGTTTCTCAGTTACTGGGGGTTCAGGCGTTAAGAGTGAGGTAACTACCGCCGGAAGCATACAGGCGGCAATTATGAGATAGGCGGTCTTAAAAGACAGATAGTCAGCCATTATCAGGCCGCCTCCTGAAGAGAGAAGCATGCCGATGCGATAGCCAAGCACATACAGTGCAGAGCCGAAGCCCAGTTCTTCATCTGCCAGGTCTTCTCTCCTGTACGCGTCAACAACGATGTCCTGTGACGCGCTGAAAAAAGTCACCATGAGGGCAGCGATAACGAGCATCAGCGGTGCGCTCTTTGGGTTGCACATTCCCATCAGGGCAATTGAGACCATTAATGCAGTTTGTGTTATGAGGAGCCATCCTCTTCTTCTGCCAAGAAAAGAGAGTGTATAGCGGTCAAAGAAAGGGGCCCAGAGAAATTTTATGGAATAGGGAAGGGCAAGAAGGTTTGTTAATCCGATCAAAGCAAGGTCTATGCCCTCGCTGTTCATCCAGGCCTGCAGAACTCCCTTGGTCAGGAGCAGGGGCAGTCCGCTTGCAAACCCCATGATCAGGGCAACGAGCATACGCCTGCTCAGTATCGCTTTCAGTATTCTGATCTGTTTATCAGAAAGCATAAGACTCCCTGGTTATTCTCTGAGGAATAGACATGTATATCAGTCCTTTGGCCTCAGGACAATGATCCCTGGTTTGCCCCTGAGGTATGAAGCGAAATCTTGATCAACAACCCTTCTGCAGTGCTCTGATGATGAAGCGTGTCTGAAATAAAGCGCATTATTTTTCTTAACAGCGATACCCACATGTGAGACATCGAGCCCCTCTTTTTTAGAGTAAATACCGATATAGTCACCTGTCTTCATTTTATCAACAGCGGTTTCCAAAGCGGCATCAGAGGGAATATAGGTTATCTCCCGTTCAAATACAGGTATTCCCGGAAGATAGAGCGTACCATCTTTTTTCCTGTTCATGCTCTTTAAAACTGTTTTCGCCTTCCCTTGGGAAATGTATGCTGTCATGTCCTCCAGAAAACCTGCCCGGGCATAACACCAGTCAGTGAAAAAATGGTTTCTCGATTCAAAGGAGACGGTGTCTGAGCCATATCTCAGATGGATGAGGGTATCTTTAAATTCATCAAAAGAGACTGATGACCGCATCGCCTCCACGTACTCAAGATAGGTGAAGCAATCTAGTTCTCTGAGGTTGATAACAAAGACTTCGGGAGTGCGGGCGCTCCCTGTTAATGTATTTTCTTTGTAATCCTTATTCAGAAACTGCTGAGACAGGAAGTCAATCCGGCGGCCGGGATTGCCAATATTCCGTGACTTTCTGAGAAGTGCGTCTATACCCTCTTCTGTCCAACTGCCGAGGAGAATATTTTCCCCTGCCTGATCTGGTGTCATCCCCTGAACTATAGCAAATCACCTTTCTATTTTCAAACTGTGCTGCGCAAGCAAACGTGCAGGCTGATTCTCCTCTTTGTAATTATGTATAATCAACAATGTCAAAAGGTGAGGAAATGGGGTGGGAGCGGCTGCAGGAAATGGATCCCCGGGATGTGTGCGCCCGCGCCCGGGCAGAGTACGAAAAAGAATCAAAGAGCTACAGGCTGAACTCCTTTGGCATTGATGTCACTGTCTCTGTCACGGACAGAACAATATCGTGTCCAGAAAGAGATCACGATATTCTGAGTGGCAGCGTATGGGAGTACAGCGGTCTTACCTATGTATGGTATCTGGTCAGCGCACAAGAGGCCTCCTTGTCCGGTCAGCTTGTACGACCTGACAACCTCAGGGGCGGGCACCTCTTTTCTAAGGGGACGCACGTTCTCCCCCTGAAGGAACTTGCTGAAAAATATGATACTGCTGTCGAGGAATTTTATGGGCGGGCGAAATTATTCAATGCAGAATCTGTGAAGTATGGCGACGCTGCTATCCAGCTTATGCCCCTTCCGAGGATTCCGGTTACCGTTATCCTCTGGAAGGGGGATGATGAGTTTCCGGCCAGGGCGGACTTCCTCTTTGATTCATCCTGTGAGTCCTGTCTGCCCGTTGATATTTTGTGGTCAACAGCGATGATGAGCATGCTCGTGATGATATCCTGAAGACGGATATTCTAACCCCCTCTTATTTAAATGTTTTCTGATCTTATCCTGATTATCCTGCCCGGGGAAAATGCCCCGTAATATTCATCAATGATTATTCTTGAATACTTTTGTACAGTTTCTCATTAAATAATCCGATATATAAATTGGTTGTTACTGTTCATTATTTCACATTTGGTATGAACTGATAACAGACAAGAGTTGTTTAAAATTAAAATATAAACACGATCGGAGAGAATTGACTATGGCGAAGATAGATTCCCTGTTTAACTATATGATTGAACAGGATGCCAGTGATCTGCACTTGTGCACCGGATCAAGACCCAAGCTGAGGAAACATGGCGAACTTATGGAAACTGAACATGACGTGCTGACCGCAGATTCCATTCAGGAGCTGCTTTTTGAAATTGCCTCTAATGAGCAGCAAGAGGTATTTAACCAGACCAAGGACCTGGATTTTGCCTATGAAATCCCGAAGGTGGCGAGGTTCAGGGCAAATTACTTTGAACAGAAGTATGGTATGGGCGCGGTTTTCAGAGTCATACCATCAAAAATATTAAGTATCGAGGACCTGAAATTACCGGAGCAGATCCTCAAATTAACGCAGTTAAGCAGGGGGCTTGTACTTGTGACCGGCCCAACCGGGAGCGGTAAATCAACTACGCTTGCGGCAATTATCGATTATATCAACAAAAACAGGAAAGACCATATATTGACTGTAGAGGACCCTATTGAGTTCGTACACCAGAGCAAGGGATGTCTGGTGAATCACCGTGAAGTGGGAACTCACACCAAATCATTTTCCTCGGCCCTGAGAGCGGCTCTCAGGGAAGACCCTGACGTAATTCTTGTCGGGGAAATGCGCGACCTTGAGACAATCGAACTGGCGATAACAGCGGCAGAGACAGGCCACCTTGTTTTCGGGACACTTCACACAAGTTCCGCAGCAAAGACCATTGACCGCCTGATAGACGCCTTTCCCGCAGGGCAGCAGGCCCAGATACGAACGATGCTTTCAGAGTCGCTCAAGGGTGTTATCTGCCAGCAGCTGTTTAAAAGGACTGATCAGCCCGGCAGGCTGGCTGCCCTTGAGATATTATTTTGCAAGGCAGCGGTGGCAAACCTTATCAGGGAGGCAAAGATCCATATGATTACCTCTGTCATGCAGACTTCAAAGGGCGAAGGAATGCAGCTCATGGATCAGGCGATTATGGACTTTCTGATGAAAAAGATGATATCTCCTGAAGAGGCATACCTCAAGGCGAATAACAAGGCTACTTTTGAGAAATTTGTAAATAAAAATAATGGATCTTCGCCGTAAATAGTGGCTGTGCAGGAAGCAGCATGCATCGGCTGGTCCGGAAACAGTCAGTCGTTCCGAAGCCGCTGCAGAAAATTGTCGTATTTGTCCTTCGAGTCGGATACCTTAAAGACGATGCTGTTTGTCAGGCAATGAGGCGGGGTTTTATAGGACCAGACTATCTTCCCGTTGAGATTGATAGTTTGTCCTGTCGGAGCCTTTAACCGTACTTCCAGCAATGATCCGGGTTTGAAATCTACTGAGCTGTCTGTGGGAGAGGTTTCCAGGAATATGCTGTCATCAGACAGACTTCCAGCGCGGCCAGTGAACAATGCACTGTCATAATCCAGTTCAGCCTGTATGCTGACAATTTTCTTTGAGAGAGGGCTCACAACGCCTACCTACGTACTGTTTTAGTGTTGCCCGTTAAATTAATTTTACAGCTACTTCTTTTTACTGATGAAAGCAGAACAGAGGTAAGCCTGTCAATAATAAAATACTTATACGGTCATTAACCCTCTTCTTTCCCTGTTCACAGGAATAAAAACGTTTAACTTTTTGGCTCGGCCCACTAAAGGCAGCTCAAAACAAGACAGATAAAAGCATGTGTTATAATCTCCCATGGGCGATGCGGAGAAATAAATGGAGCCTTTAAAAAACGTTATTCAGTTAATCGGCAACACCCCTGTTGTACAGCTCAACAAAATACCCGGGCCTGAACACGGGGAGATATGGGCGAAGCTGGAAGGCTGCAATCCGGGTGGCTCGGTAAAAGACAGAATAGCCCTCTCAATGATCGAGACAGCTGAACAGGAGGGGAAGCTCAAACCAGGCGGAACAATAGTAGAGCCCACGAGCGGCAACACAGGCATCGGACTTGCCCTGGTTGCTGCGGTAAAGGGGTACAGGCTTGTTCTCACCATGTCTGAAAAGATGTCCCTTGAGCGGCAGCAGATCTTTGAGGCATTTGGAGCTGAGATGGTTTTGACTTCAGGAGCGCGGGGTATGCTTGGCGCTCTTGAAGAGGCTGAGCTGATATTAAAAAAGAACCCTGACTGGTTCATGCCGATGCAGTTTGAAAATCCGGCTAACCCTGAAGTGCACAGGAGAAGAACCGGTGTTGAAATTATCAATGCCCTGGGCAATGATATTGACGCCTTTGTGGCAGGCGTGGGCACGGGAGGGACCATTACCGGGACAGGTGAACTCTTAAGAGAAAAGAACCCTCATATCTGGATAACCGCTGTTGAACCTGCGGCCTCTGCCGTGTTATCAGGAGGTGAACCGGGTACTCATAAAATCGCTGGAATCGGCGCTGGTTTTTACCCCGGGGTCCTGAACACGAAGATATACAATGAAATCATTGCGGTAACTGATGAAGATGCTGCCATGATGACCCGTCGACTTGCACGGGAGGAAGGGATTCTGGCCGGAATCTCATCAGGAGCTGCTGCTGTTGCCGCCCTCCAGGTTGCGCGAAAACTGGGAAAAGGGAAAAAAGTTGTGGTTATTTTTCCTGACCGGGGAGACAGGTATCTGAGTACAGGGCTTTTTAAGTAAGCTCTCAGCTGAGAGCTTCTACTCTTCCGCCATTTTTTTCAGGACCTGTTCCAGCTGCCTGATCTGTTCGCCGTAGCCTGCCCAGTCGCCTTTTTTCTGAAGATCAATTGCCCGCTCAAATATCGCTGCCGCCTCTTTGGCAGTATATTCAGAAGCTGTCTTTGCCGGTCCTGAGGAGGCTTCTGTTGTGGCGGGACGCTTCTTATCTCCTTTAAAAAGGCGATTTAAGGCGCTCTCAAGGTTCTCTTCCATGAAGACATCATTTTCGTAGGCAACAATAACTCTTCTGAGCTCTGGAAGGCCGACCCTGTCCGAGGCAGAAAGGTAGAGGGGCTGAACATAGAGGAGGGAGTTTTCAATCGGAATTATGAGCAGGCTTCCCCGTATTACCTGTGAGCCCACCTGACCCCACAAAGTAATCTGCTGGGAAATATAGGCGTCCTGGTCAATCCGCGCGTTGATCTGTCTCGGCCCGTAAATTAGCCGGTCTCTGGGAAAGACATATGCGACTAACTTTCCGTAATTCGGGATATCGCACCTGGCTGCGAGCCAGGCAGCAAGATTGTCCCTCTTTGAAGGGGTATAGGGAAGGAGCAATATATATTCTTCCTTTTCTTCCCCGGGCAATTTCATGATCGTGTTGTATGGCTCCATGGGTTTGTCGCTGTATGACGGGATTTCCCACAGGTCTTCCTTGTTGTAAAAAACTTTCGGGTCAGTCATATGATAGGAGGCAAACATCTTTGCCTGGACTTCCAGCATTCCCTGGGGATAGCGTATATGTTTCTTTAAATCTTCAGGCATTTCAGTCATTGACTTAAATAGCGAAGGGAAGGCTTTTGAGTATACTTTGAGCAAAACATCTTCAGGGTCACTGACATAAAAATCTACAGTCCCGTTGTAGGCATCGATCACTGCCTTGACAGAGTTCCTGAGGTAATTAATTCGGCTGTTGAGCGGCGTTGAGTATGGCAGGTTCTCCGAGACAGTATAACAGTCGATCATCCAGTACAAATCGCCTTTTTCTGACACCACCATATAGGGATCAGAATCTGCTACTATGAAGGGCGCAATTTTTGAAATCCGTTCATTTATATTTCTGTTAAACAGGATCCGGCTTTCAGGGGTTATATCTGATGAGAGAAATATTTTTGAGGTGTTGTATTTCAGGGCGAATACTGCCCTGTGGAGAAAGGAAGAAATTCCCACTCCACCCTTGCCGTTATAGGTTGTGTAGACGTTTCCATCTGCTGTCGGATAACTGAACTCCTGCACCTTTGTTTTAACCAGCACATAATCATTCGGGATTTCTCCGTAATAGATCTCAGGTCGTGTGACAGTTATGTTCGTGTCAGATGCAGGAGGAATGTCTTTGATTATGAACTCAGGCAGCCCCTCTTTGCTTATGCGGTTTACCGGTCCCATGGCAACACCGTTTCCGTGGGTAAAGACCAGCCTCTCATTAATCCAGGATTTACTCGGAAGGTCACTGTATGACAGTTCTCTTGGTGAAAGCATAACCTGTTTATAGTCGCCGTCAATCGTATACCTGTCATTATCAACATCAACGAACTTGTAATAGGTCCGTATCTGCTGCAGCTGACTGTAGGTTCTCAACAGCGGGTTGTTGTCCCAGAGCCTGATATTCTTGATTGTCGCATCATTCCTTGCAATGTCCTCGGCCTGAAGGTCATAGGCGACATCAAAGGGCTTTGACTCAATCCGGTTGAGGTCATAGCCAAACCGCGTGAAAATGATATTGCTTTTAATGTAGGGCTTTTCAAGCTCAAGTTCATTGGGGGCGACCTTGAATTTCTGCAGCAGCGGCGCATACATCAGCATTCCTCCCACGTACACTAGAGCTGAAATTGCGGCAGGTATGATTACCCATTTGAAAGAACCCTTGAACAATGAGGTAATAAAGACAATACCGGTGACGGCAGTGAGCACAACGAGAAGCTTCAGGGTGAACAGCTTGGCATATATGTCTGTGTACCCGGCGCCATAGATAACGCCCTGCTGTGAATAGAGCAGGGTATAGGCGTCAATATAAAAATGAAGCGCGAGAATGGCAAAGACGCAGATAGCAAAGAACCCCAGATGTTTTTTTACATGGTAATCAAGGGATATGTTTTTTTCCGTTATAGCAATCCCGCCACGGAGAAAATAGTCTGCCAATGAAACACCAGCGGTTATAATCACGGTAAATAAAGCAAAGCTCTTGAACGTGTTAATCAGGGGAAGTGAGAACAGGTAGAAACTGATGTCTTTGCTGAAGACCGGGTCTTTCATTCCTACGGCAACACGGTTGAGAAAGAGTAACACTTCTTCCCATCGGGAAGCCCCGAACGCGGCAATAAGAAAGGCTACGAAAACACCGGCCAGCATGGATAAGGATTTAATCGGTTTATCAAACGTAAAGGTCTTTATCGGGTTGATCGTATCTCCGAAGAGGCGCAGGTTTCTCAGCGGGAAATCCGTCCTGTTCGCAAAATATATATTTATCAGATAGAAGACCAGAAAAGTAATGCTGAAGAAAAGGCCTGATAATATTTTAGTAGTCAGCACCGCCTTGAACACGCTGCTGTAGCCTGTTTCATTGAAAAACAGCCAGTCTATGAAAAGATTGAAAGCGGATGAAAAGCCCGCAAAGAGCGTCAGTGCTGCGATAAATAGTGCGAGATATAACCCGGTCTTTTTGTTCATAGGAATTGGCCTGCAATAATAAATCAGTCTGAATTTGTATGTAGGATAACATAAATAAAAACAGGATAGCCGCTTTACGCATCTTGATCATTCATGTTACAGAGCCTTGAGACAATAAAGTGATTGCAATCACAGAAGGTTCAACGGCTTTTCATTTACCATGTAATTGAGACTAAAAAATAGATTTTAAAAAAAGGTAAACCCTGGGTAACCAGGGGGCACAAAGCCACGGGTCCTGTTGAATAGGTGCAAAGGACAGCCGGGTTGCTGAAGAAGCGATTCTTGATATCGCAAAGAGCCTGCCCCCTTTCCAGAGGACAGGCTTTTTTAGTTTAAAGGAGGTATTATGCCATTTACTGCCAGGAGATTAACAACAAAATGGATCAATGCGGCGTTCTTATTTATTATTGGATTCCTCATTCAGAGCACAACTCTGTTTGCAGCGACAACTACGTTGTCCTGGGATGCCCCTTCCCAGAATTCTGATGGGTCAACGCTCTCTGACCTCGCGGGATATGTGATTTATCTTGGGGTTAATCCAGATGTGTATACGCAGCAAACAGATGTGGGAAATGTTACCTCCTATGTTCTTAATGATATCGCCTATGATACAACGTATTACATAGCGGTCACTGCTTATGATACATCGGGAAATGAAAGCGATTACTCTAATTCCACAACCGTTATGATTAGCTCTCCTGTTATAGATCCGGTCCCCGATCCCGCGGGATCACCAGAGATAGCGGTGTCTGATTCAATAACACCAACTATAGATCTTCAGGTGCCATTTCAGGACGTTACCGAATTTAACCTTGTCGATGAGACCGTTACCATTACGAACCAGGGCGATGCAGCTCTTGAGATAGCAAGTGTTATCCCGTCCAGTTCACTCCCGACACCGTTCAGCATATATAGTGACAACTGCTCGTCCCAAAGTATCGGGGCGGCAGCAAGCTGTTCAGTAACTGTCAGGTTTTCACCTGTTGCTTCCGGGTACTTCTCAGGCGGGATCACGATTTCATCCAATGATGCTGACGAAGGCATGATTTCATTAGCTCTGAGTGGAACTGGGCTTTCTTCGGCCTCTAACAATGAGCCTTCTGATCCGGTCCTTGTTTCTCCCAAGAACAAGGGAAAGGGACATGGGAGAAAAGGGACGTTTAAATGGAAGAAATCAACTGACCCAGATGGTGATCCAGTTACGTATACATTAAATGTGTGCCAGGATCCGGAGATGACAACCGGATGCGAAACACCGACAGTTGTTGCTTCTTTCCCCTCAGGAGCGGTCTATTACGCGGGTATCAGCGGCCTGGGAAGCGGTCTGATGTTTATTAGCATGGTATTCGCATTTCCCTTCAGAAAAAGAAGCGGAAGAGAGTTACATCAGATTATGGTTGTTGTTGCTGCAGCGGGGATGCTGTTGCTTGCTTCATGCGGAGGCGGAGGCGGTGCAGGCGGCGGGGCCGAGGGAGGGATTACATCATTGGGCAGCGATCCTGTAATAGCGACAGATGAAGTAAGTCAGGAAATTTCAGAACTTGCCAGCGGTACAGCATATTACTGGCAGGTTACTGCCACGGACGGCAACGGTGCAGAGTCATACAGCCCTGTCTGGAGCTTTGAGACGCTTTAGCAGTTCTGCTGTAACACGAATCAAAAAAAAGGGCTTGGGTGAACCAAGCCCTTTTTTAATTGTCCTCTCTACTCATTTATCAGTAGGAAGATATGTGTCTCCAAAATCGAGATTGTAGTCGCATGGGTCACATTTCAATTTAACGGTACCTTCGTCAACGCCCCCTTTTTCGCCGGGAAGATATGTATCTCCATAATCAATGTTGTAGTCGCAGGGATCACATTTAATTTCAGCATATGTTTCTACCATGGCTTTCTGTTCATGGCCAGCTGGCGGCCCCAGTTCTACTCCGCTTATGGTTCCTGTTAATAACAACATCATAACCAGAAGCCCCACACCTATGTTTTTTGAGTAAGTCATTGTCTTACCCCCTTTCCGAAGCTTTTGCAAGCTTCATAAATATAAGTAGGTCAACAAAAAGCCGAATCTACCAATATATTCCTTCGGTAGCTCGGCCATCTTACTTCATCCTGAGACCCGCCGCTTTCTGCCCCCTTTTCACAAAAGGTTTGGCTTTGTCGGGACTATGTATATATCTTCTTCTTAATTACTATATAACACCTTTCATCGATATAGTCAATAAAATAAAATCCATAGCTTATGATTTTTCAAGGGCTTTAAAAACAGAATTAAATCAATTAGTTATGAACTATGCTATTTAAAGGTCACCATCAGTATCGGCGGCACTTCTGTGGATGATGCTCTGTCCGAGCAGGTTACTTCCCGGCTTGAAAATCGCATCACCGACTGTGGTGAGTTCTCATCACCAAGCAGGATCCAGCCATAATTTTCCCCTGGATTCATCAACCATGATTCCACATCCGCAATCATCTTTCCGCTTTCCCATATATAAGAACCCTTGTCCGGGCCAACAGCTGTGACCGCACTCGCATCCATGACGTAATCACCACCCATTGTTGTCCAGAAAAAACCGGGATAATAAGTGTGAAGCCATGTAGCATCGTCAAGCTCTGCCGGTGCTCCGGAACCTCCTGTCACATATGAGATTCCCTGACCCCATTCATTCAGAACCCGGTGCAGGATGATATCGACTATAAATCCCTGACTCTTTGAAAGAGAGAACATTAATTGAGCACTTTTTATCCGGGCTCCGGAAGGCAGGGCAGATGCGACGTCAAAATGGACAAGACTGCACCTAAGACTATTTGCGGTTGATTTGTCCTTCCGACAAAGAGACTCGGTCCCGAACCATTTGACAAAGAGCCTGGAATACCCAGGCCCCAAATGAATTAGATTTATTGCCGCCATTGACGTAAGTCGCTATATCACTGATGATGGTCGTTACCCCTGAAATATTTGAATAGCTGCAATCATATCCTGCCTGAATTGATACGTCAATATTACGATTGAGGTCAGGGGTTTCCGTTAATGTTTCAGCCTTGATCTGAATAGTGTCGGTGTTGGCATCTGATGCCGCATTATATCCAGCCTGAAGCCCGGCGTGATATGTAGTTGAAGCTGTACTGATAACCCTTACCGGTGGACCGCCCGGATAAATCTCTGCTTCCGTATCATCACAGTCAGTATTGTCCGCAACATATCCTGAGGGTGGTGAACAGTTCTGGGTGGTATCGGCCAGGTTTCCATACCCATCTCCGTCCACATCCCGGTAATAAGTGTTTGTAGGAATACCGTTGTCAACCTGTCCGTCACAATTGTTGTCCAGACCGTCACAGATTTCAGGCTGTGGTGTTCCGGGCGAGCAGGAGTCTACAATCTCTCCTCCCTGGCAAATGTTCTGCCCTGTTGATGCACATTCACCGATGCCGCAGGACGTCGAAGTTATTACGTAATCCTCATCCACCTCACCGTCACAGTCACCGTCAAGACCATCACAGGTGATATCAGACGGTTCATTCTGAGGCCCCGGCGTACAGGTAATTTCTTCCAGTGTGCCGTTTCTGCAT
>CAMYND010000008.1 GCA_947259645.1 Thermodesulfovibrionia bacterium
CCCAGGAGAGACTGGGTATCTGCCACCCATGATTTCACCGCTTCAAAATCCTTAATGTCAACCTTGAATGATCCAACTCGCACCCCCAGCTCTTTAAGTTCATTCTCAAGTTCTTTGGCATTATGATCACTTTGAAGAAAACTAAAGCTGATGTTAGCTCCGGATTTTGCCAGTTCAATTGCAACAGCCCTGCCAATGCCTCTGGATGCTCCACTGATTATTACTGTCTTATCCTTTATACCTTTACTCATAAGATAATGATATCAATATATAGCGGACCTTTGTAGTTATAATTTTCCATGAGATAAAAAGCGCAGGGCATTTCCCTACTGGATGATGCACTGCATTATAATGAGTTATTGAACTTAAATAATTATTGTATCTGATTTTCCTTGACAAGGAAAGTCTGCTCCATGAGAAATAATCAGTGCCCGGTAATTCAAGGAGCGCTGGATAGCTTTGTTCCATATGCAATTATATATGTTCGGTATTTTTTATTCAGAAAACTTTATACTTTCAAGTGGGTAGTGTCAATTAATTTACAGATCTATAATTATTAACTATAGAGACTGATAAAATCAATCAGCCATGAATTTTTCAGCCTCCATGATTTAAATTAGAAATATCTGCTATAATGTTAGCCTTAAGTAATAGGAGACGTACATGAAGTGCAAGAAATGTAAGGGCAGGTTAAACTTAAAGATAGGCTGAAAAAGCGTACAGTTACGCTGCATGGAGTGCAGCATGAGCTATTCAATTGAAGAATATATTCATGAACTGGACGCCGGATCATGGGAACAGCTGTCACAGCGCACGTGCGACAGGGCTTAGCATGAAAGTCATCTTTCAGTATTACGCTACGTAAAACCTTGACAATTAAATGCCTTTTAAACTATCATGTTATGTTTATTTCATTAATATGAGAGATGGAGACGGAATATGAAAACCATATTTGCTAAGAAAACAGATGTACCAAAAAAGTGGCATCTGATTGATGCTGACGGGCAGGTCCTGGGGAGGCTCGCAACGCGCGTTGCCTTAATCCTGAGAGGGAAAAACAAGCCCACATTCACACCAAACTCAGACACCGGTGATTTTGTAATTATCATTAATGCATCCAAAGTGCGCTTAACCGGCAACAAGCTTGAAAACAAGGCCTACTATCATCACACCGGCTATCCGGGTGGAATAAAGAAAGAGATCGCAAAAGATATAATGAACAAGAATCCGGAAAGAATCATAATATCAGCGGTAAAGGGCATGCTTCCCAAAAACACCCTGGGCAGACAGATATTAAGCAAATTAAAAGTTTACGGCGGTTCAGAACATCCCCATCTTGCTCAAAATCCTGAATCACTTAATTTAAACATATAGCAAGGAGCGTTGTGACATGGCAGACATAGAATATAATGCAACTGGAAGGAGAAAGTCATCAATTGCCCAGGTATTTATGAAACCGGGCAAAGGCGATATTGTTATAAACAAAAAACCTCTTGGTGAATATTTCCCCTATGAGACGATGAAGATGGTCGTTCAGCAGCCCCTCAGTGTTGTTGCGGTTACCGGAAAATACGATATCAATGTACGCGTAAAGGGCGGTGGATTCAGTGGTCAGGCGTCTGCAATACGTCATGGTATATCCAGAGCCCTGTTACTGGTGAATTCTGACTTCAGGGGAAAACTCAAAAAAGAAGGCCTGCTCACCAGGGACCCGAGGGCTGTTGAAAGAAAGAAATACGGCCAAAAGGGTGCAAGAGCCCGCTTCCAGTTTTCAAAGAGATAAGAAATCTGTTTCTGAACAAAAGGAACACTTCAAATGCCCAAAACGTTTATCAGTTTTGGGCATTTATTTTTTTGACTCGCGGTACATACTCTTAACATTTAATTTTTGTTATAATTGCAGATGCTAAAAGTTGCCATATTAGGAGGAAGCGGTTATACAGGTTCTGAACTGCTCAGGCTGCTTCTCTCCCATCCTGAGGTAAAAGTAACTGCCATCACCTCTGAACGACTGGCCGGGTTACCTGTTTCCGATGTATTTCTGCATTTCAGGAACACGGATCTGCGCTTTGAACCATTGAAGGCGTCAGAACTCGAAAAAAAAGCTGACCTTTTCTTGCTCTGCCTGCCTCACAAAGCATCGCAGGAAACAGCAGCTTTCTTCCATGATAAAGGCAAAAAAGTCATTGATCTTTCGGCAGACTATCGATTAAAAAGTTCACGGGTTTATGAGAAATGGTACAAAACACCCCATCATTTTAAAAACCTGCTAAAAAAAGCTGTGTATGGACTGCCAGAACTTCACCGGGAGAAAATCCGAAAGGCTTCGATCGTTGCTAATCCCGGCTGTTATCCAACGAGCGTTCTCCTCGGTCTTGCTCCTGTTATGAAGAAAGAATTTATAGACAGTGATTCGATAATAATAGATTCAAAATCAGGCACATCTGGTGCTGGAAGAAGTCCTGCCCAGCCCTTTATGTTTTGTGAGGTTGATGAATCAATAAAAGCCTACGGCATAGCCGTGCATCGCCACACGCCGGAAATTGAGCAGGAGTTGAGTGCCCTGGCCGGCACCAAATTGAATGTTATTTTCACTCCCCATCTTGTACCGATGGACAGGGGAATTCTCAGCACGATATATGTCCGGTTAAAAAACAAAGTCAGTCTCTCTGCGATCAGAAGCATGTACCGCGATTATTATCAGGATGAAGCCTTTGTGAGAATTCTTAATAATGGTGTTTACCCGGTAACCAAGGCGGTGAAAGGCAGCAACTACTGCGATATTTCCCTTTTCCTTGACAAACGTTCCGGCAAGGGACACACACTGATCGTGGTGAGTGCTATTGACAATCTTATCAAAGGGGCTTCCGGCGCAGCTATACAGAATATGAATATACTGTATGGTTTCGATGAGACAACCGGGTTAACCGCCCTTCCTCTATCTCTTTAATGAAAAAAACTTCACGAAAACCAGAGCTGGCAGTTCCGGGCTTCATGTTTTCAGGCATTGCCGCTGGAATCAAGAAAAGCGGGGACTATGATCTCGCGTTGATCGTCTCTGACAGACCTGCAACCACAGCAGGCGTTTTCACAAAGAACAGCGTAAAAGCCGCACCGGTCAGGCTTGCCATGGAACATATTTCTTCCGGCAGAGGCCAGGCAATAGTCATAAACAGTGGAAATGCAAATGCCTGTACCGGAAAGCATGGCATGAGAGATGCAGCAAAAGTTAAAGAAAAAGCTGCGAAAGCTCTTGGCCTGTCACCTGAAGTTGTGTACGTATCTTCCACCGGTGTTATCGGTAAACGGCTTCCCGCTGAAAAAATTGTACAAGCACTTCCGGAGCTGGTAATGAAATTGAGACCTTCAGGGCTGACCAACGCGTCAAAAGCGATAATGACCACAGACAAGTACCTGAAGGCAACGTCCAGGCGAATCCGGATAGGTTCGAAGACCGGGACGATTGCAGCCATGGCAAAAGGAGCAGGTATGATATGTCCTGACATGGCTACCATGCTTTGTTTTATTATGACAGATATTTCTCTCACTCATGCAGCCCTGAACCATGCACTGATAGACGTGGTAGCCCGTTCATTTAACATGATCTCAGTTGATAATGACATGAGCACAAATGATACTGTCATGGCAATGGCAAACGGCGCGCTCGAGAATAAACCTCTTACCAGAAATTCGGCTGATTATCAAAAGTTCAAAGACACGCTTTTCAGCATTTCTTATGAGCTTGCCAGAATGATTGTCAAGGATGGAGAGGGAGCCACCAAGTGCGTCGAGATTACCGTCGAAGGAGCACGGACCGAGTCAGATGCCCGGCTGGCAGCTCGATCCGTAGCCGGGTCACTGCTCGTTAAGACCGCGATGTATGGAAAGGATCCGAACTGGGGAAGAATTATGGCAGCAATAGGCTATTCAGGTGCCGTTGTTAAAGAAGAAGATATTAATATCATCATCAACAAGGTAAAGGTGGTCCGCAACGGTTTGGGAACAGGTAAGGAAGAGGTCCTGCACAAAGTACTTTCAGAAGATGATATTTTTGTTACCATAGACTTGGGGAGAGGGAACAAATCAGCCAAAGCGCTCACCTGTGATTTGACAGAAGAATACATAGAAATAAACGCTCATTACGGGACCTAGGCAGCACCTGATGAGTAAATCTTTTTTTTGCTGTGATCTGTAAACTTGACACAAGGTAAAGACTACTATATTTTAAATGAGTATGCATTTGTTTACTCAATGATTGAACAGATGGGAGAATTATTATGAAAAAACTGCAGTATTTTTTTATTTTTTCCTTGTTGCTTATTTTAGTGACAGGTATTACAGCAAAAGGACAGGAATCAGAAGAATATATCATTAAAAAAGGGGATACGCTCTGGGACATCTCAGATAACGAGCTGGAAGACACCTATCTTTGGCCAAAACTGTGGAATGTGAACCCCCATATAGACAACCCTGACCTGATATATCCCGGAAGCATGATAAGAATACCCTCAAGAGAAGAATTAATGCGCATTGCGCCCGTTCCGATGAGGAGGCCGTGGAAACAAAAGTCTGAGGCTAGAACTGTCTATAAAATTCCTGAACAGCGCAAAAAAAAGTATATTGTTGACAGAGATCTCTTTATCAAGAGCGGTTGGATCGCGGACAGGATACCGGGCATCGGCGAAATTACCTATTCCCCGAATAATCGGATGCTGCTCAGCAAGAATGAAATCGCTTATCTGAAAATGTCTTCTCTGGAAGAAGCGTCACTCTTCAAGAAAATCAAAAATCCTGTAAAACTTATTGTTGGGCAGGAGGAGATCAGACTGAATGACAAGTTTTATAGTGTCCGTGAAGTCAAAGAGGTCAGACACCCGGATACAGGAAAAAAAGTTGGCCATCAAATAAGAGTAACAGGCATTCTGGAAGTAATGGGTGAAGATAGCGATACTCCTAAAGCGAAGATAACCAGCACCTTTGAAGAAGTAAATGTCGGAGACAGGCTCTTTCCTTATTTTGAATTAGAGCCTCCCCTGGTTTCTGACTCGTACAGAACTCCTGCCATAAGCGGCACTATCGTTGAATCACAGACTAATTCCTACCTTTCTCCCGAAGGATCTATTGTATTTCTTGATAAAGGAGAGAAAGACGGCCTTAAACAGGGTGATATGTTTGCTGTATTTTCAGGGGAACCCGTAGATAGAGTCAAAGGGAAAATCCAGGTAATTTCGCTTCAACCCTCGACTGCTGGAGCTCTCGTACTGGAAAGCGATCAGGAAATATTAATCGGGAACAAATGGGGACATCGATAAACGATTCTAACTGAATAATTATTTATAGACGATAAAAAAAGGGTGAGTAATCTGAGTTACTCACCCTTTTCATTTTAGTACTTCCTAATTATGTGCTTACCAGGGCTTTCAGTGCCTTTAGCCTGCTCGGATGTT
This sequence comes from Thermodesulfovibrionia bacterium, assembly GCA_947259645.1. Taxonomy (GTDB): domain Bacteria; phylum Nitrospirota; class Thermodesulfovibrionia; order UBA6902; family UBA6902; genus Glo-13. The sequence goes on from CAMYND010000008.1 coordinate 5,448, forward strand.
TCAGCTTCCGGAGAGCCTTTGCCTCAATCTGTCTTACCCGCTCCCTCGTTATCGTGAGATGCCTTCCAACTTCCTCAAGCGTGTGGTCTCTGTCTACGCCTATACCAAATCTCATCCTGATCACTTTTTCTTCTTTGGGAGTCAAGGTACCTAAAACCTTCTTGATATACCCGGAAATCTCTTTCCCCTCAGCATCTGTATAAGGGGAAGGACTGTTTTTATCGCCGATGAAGTCTTCCAGCTCAGTGTCCTCATCACCTACAGGCGTTTGAAGAGCGATCGGATCCTGAATAGCCCTGAATACCTCTTCGACTTTTCGTGTTGGTACTGCAAGTCTCTTGGCAATCTCCTCATCAGTCGGCTCCCTGCCCAGCTCTTGCGTCAGCTCTCTCGATGCCTTCGTAACCCGGTTATAAAATTCCATCATATGAACAGGCACCCTTATTGTCTTGGTCTGATCAATCAGGGCTCTCGTTATTGCCTGCCGTATCCACCATGTTGCATAGGTGCTGAATTTAAAACCCTTTTCATGCTTAAATTTATCAACAGCTTTCATGAGGCCGATATTGCCCTCCTGAATGAGGTCAAGGAGGGGAAGACCCCGTCCGACATAATTTTTTGCTATATTGACAACAAGCCTGAGATTTCGGGTAATGAGCTCATTTTTCGCTTCCAGAACAAATGCCTGAACCCGGCAAATCCTGTCCCACAAGGCAAGCAGGGGCTCTACCTTGATTCCGACTTCATCTTCGACTTTCCTAAAGGTTCTTTGAGCCTTGCCGGCAATATCTTCCATCGCTGCGAGCAGAGCGTGCCTTACCCTCTTCTTGCCTTTCTCATTTTTCAAGAGAATTTTCAGCGCTTTATAGGACCCGCCATAGTTTTTCAACTCTCTATCAACATCACGGACAACTTCCAGCATCATCTCCAGCCTGAACAGTGTCGATTCAATTACGTAGTTCATTCTTTCTAAGTCTTCGGCATTCTGATTGTCTTCATTGCTCAGAAAATCTTCTTCAATCCTTTTTGTCAAAGGGAGATAGCTGATTATCTCAGCGATAATTTCTTTGCCTTCTTCCAGTTTTTTGGCAAGTTCCACCTCTTCATCCTTGGTAAGAATTGAAATATCGCCCATGGAGTGGAAATATGCCTGAACCAGATCCTCGGTTTTCTCATATTCCGGGGTTTCTGCTTCCTCTGCAGGGGCACTTTCTTCAGTGTCTACAATCTTCACTCCCATATCGCCCAGAAGATCCATAAGTTCTTCTATTTCATCGGGAGTGAAAAATTCAGAAGGAAGGGCCTCATTAATTTCGTCATACGTCAGGACACCCCGTCTCTTTCCAACTTCTATAATTTCGTCAAATAAATCTTTCTCTTTCATTTCCTGATTTCCTTGTCTTCTTTAACTTAAAAGTCTAACATATATTATTAATTTCCACAACAGGTAAGCTTATTCTGTGCCTGAGCCCATTACCCCCCCTAACCGCTTCAATTCTTTCACTTTTTTCCGTTAAAAAATTAAACTGTACCGCTGTTTCATAATCTTCATTATTCTTATCGGACATTAATCGGACAAAATTCAATTTTTTATATTTTTTCAGTAAATTAGCCATAAGCACCGATCATCAGGGACAGATATATCACGGGAAAAAAGTTGGATCATTCCTGCTGCATCAGGGCAAAGGCTCTGCGAAGCTTGCTATACGTTTTTTTCAGATGTTCCGGCATGACCCTTGTTTCAGAAATAATCGGCATGCTGTCAGTATCACCGGTCCAGCGCGGCACAATGTGCTTATGCATATGAGACTCCATTCCTGCGCCAGCTACTTTGCCAAAATTAAGCCCCATGTTGAAACCATCGGGGGATAAGATTTTTTTTAAAGTGTCTACCGAGTTTCTTACTGTTTTAATGATGTCACAGAGCACCGCATCAGATAGTCCGTCAAAGGATGATGTGTGAATGTAGGGGACAACCATAAGATGGCCACTGTTGTAGGGGTATTTATTTAACATTACAAAACAGTGCTTTCCTCTATGCAATATCAGGTTTTTCTTATCAGCTGCATCAATTGCCTTGCCTTTGCCTTTTTTGGAAATATCACAGAACAGGCAGGTGCCATGTTTTGTTGTGTCAAGGATATACTCCATTCTCCAGGGTGCCCAAAGCCTTTTCATGTAGCCTCCACGAGTAACTTTAAATAATATTTTTATCTGTGACGCATTTTCCGGCTTCTGAGCCAGGTGCTGAAATACTGAGTCAACAGAATCAGGTTAATCTCTTCATGACTTTCTGCATGTCGTCCCATGTCAGCCATTTTGCTTTAGGATTTCTGAGCAGATAGGCTGGATGAAAGGTCGGCATCACAGGGATCCCGTTGAAATCGAGGAAATTCCCCCTTAATTTACTGATGGGGGTCTTCACTCCGAGCAGCGTCTCTGTGGCAATCTTTCCCAGACAGACAATTACGCTGGGCCTTATAATTTCAATCTGCTGTAATAAAAAAGGACTGCAAGAGTTAATCTCATCTTCTTCCGGGTTCCTGTTGTAGGACGGCCTGCATTTAACTATATTGGCAATGTATACGTCTTCCCGTTTCATCCCCAGCTTTACAATCATTTTTGTAAGCAGTTTACCGGCATCACCGATAAACGGCCTCCCCTGCAGGTCCTCATCCCTGCCGGGTCCTTCGCCTATGAACATCAACGGGGCATCCGGACTGCCTTCACCAAAGACAATGGTATTCCTTCCCCCACTAAGTTTACACCGCTGACAGTCTCCAATATTTTCTCTCAGCAGATTCAGAGCCTCCTGACCGTTTACAGTCCTGCCAGCCCCAGAGTGCTGTTTCATTTCAGACGGTTTGCTTGCTAATGGAGAGAGAATCTCCGCTATTCTTGATTTCTTTACCGGCATATATACAAATCCCAGTTCCCGGTAAAACTCGATTGCCTTCCTGATTTTCTTTATCGTGTCAATATTGTTATGCATAACTGGACGGTTACCGCAAATTCCTTTTGTAAGGGCTTATTGCTATAAGCCCCTACGAATTAATTCCGATTCTGACTGAAAATTCACTCCCCCCACTTCAGCTTTGTCCGCAAGAGCTCAAAATAGTCCCTTCCATGCAAAACCAGAAATTTGGTCTTATAGTCAGCCTTTCTGATTCCTACCCTGTCATTAACCTTCGTGGGAAAACCCACTTGGCCATCAAGTGTCAGGTGAACATCATCACCGCTTTTGATATTAATATTCAGAACAAATGTATCAGGGAGAACAATAGGCCTGCTGGTAAGAGTGTGAGGACAGATCGGTGTTACAACAAATGACTCAAGGGTAGGATAGAGAATCGGTCCTCCCGCTGAGAGGGAATGGGCTGTTGAGCCCGTCGGCGTAGAGATGATCAAACCGTCCGCCCTGAAGGTCGTCACGTATCTGTCATTAATGTCTATATCAATTTCAAACATCCTTGATAAGGCGCTTTTGTTTAGCACAACATCATTGAGCGCATTATGCTGGATCAGAGTTTTCCCTTCCCGGTATACGTCAGCAAGAAGCATGATTCTTTCTTCATAACAGCATTCATCAGCAAAGAGCATATCAATATTCTGGTAGATTTCATCTCTGTCCAGTTCTGTAATAAAACCAAGGCCTCCCAAGTTAACACCGAGAATAGGGACTCCGCTGTCTCCCACAGTCCGTGCCACCCCTAAAATGGTTCCATCACCACCGAAGACAATTATGAGGTCGGCAGCATCAGGAATTTCATCTCTCTGGCAGCTCTTTTTCCCCAGGACAGATGCAACATCGGGTTCAATAAGGAACTCAACCTTTCTCTTTTCAAGTGCCTCAAGGAGTCCTTTCACCGCCTTGATTGCCTCGGGATCGTTTTTCTTTGCGTATATACCGATTTTTTTCATAGTTCCAGACCTTCTATTTCGATCTCCCGGCAGTTATCTCCTTTGTGTTCAAGTCTGACACTGATCTGCGCATCAGGAATCTCGCTTCCAGCTCTCTCTGCCCACTCTATTACGCAAATGCCGTCTCCTCCCAGGTATTCGTGCAAACCCAGCTCTGAAATATCATCACCGGACACTCTGTACAGATCAATATGGTAAAAGGGTATTGGACTGTCATATTCTGCGATAATCGTAAAACTGGCGCTGGTTATGTCCCGCTCCTCTATGCCCAGAGCAGATGCGATTCCCTTGGTTATTGTGGTCTTACCCGCGCCAAGATCTCCAAATAAACAGACAGTATCACCCGGTTTCAGCCTGTTGCCGATCAAGCGACCGATATTTCTCGTGTCATCATCGCTTTTACTTTGAAGCCTCATTGGTCATAGCCCTAACCATGTCAGCCTTGCCCACAATGCCAACAACTTTCCCCTCTTCCAGTACAGGGAGTAAATGGATATGCTGCTCAGCCATGATTGTGGCAATTTCATCCAGAGAGGTTTCTTCTTCTATGGACACAACCTCTTTCGTGTATATCTCATCAACCGTAATAGCCGCAATGCTCTTCACTTCCTTCTCCATACTTTTGGAGCCGAGCATCACATAGGCGTCAAAAAGCCTGATAACCGTCGGTATATGAAGGCGTTTGTTTTTCCTTATCAAGTCATTTTCCGTGACAATGCCGATCATATTATTGTTGTCATCTACAACCGGGGTCCCGCTGATCTTTTTATCAATAAGCAATCGTGCCAGTTCTTCCAACGTGGTTTCAGGCTTAACAGTAATCACATCTCTGGTCATTATATCTCTGGCATTAAGCATACTACCTCCATACGTAAATTATTGTCCTGATTCTTCCATCTGGATACTGCTGACGTATCTATATTACCACATTCCAATAAAGCCTCCCTGCCTCCCGGGCGATGTTCCTCTTGAGAATCGATATGAAAAAAACCTCTCGGGATTACAATATGTGCATTCCTCTGACTGCCAGATATTGCCGGCACTAATCCCTTCGTTCAGAGCCTGCATTTTATTTGCCGATGATATATCAATAAAATACCGGTCTTTCTCCCGGAGTATATAGTCTCCTTTTCCAGTCGCGTTTTGAACTTCTGTTTTAACCTCCTCATCAACTTCATAACTGCACTGTCTTATGCTCGGACCTATCGAAACCATAATGTTTGCGGGAATGCAGCCGTATCGTTCCCTCATGGTACGAATAGTCTTAGGTAATATGTTAGCTGCTGTTCCCCTCCAACCTGCATGGACAGCTCCCGCGACTCTCTGTTGATTATCATACAGAAGAACTGGAACACAGTCAGCCACAGCAATGCCGAGAAGGCAGTTTCTTCTCGCGGTTACCACCGCATCCGCTATGACAGGTTCAGAATTTGAATCCAGCACCTGCACTGCATCAGTATGTTTCTGGATTGGCATGTATATGCTGTCCATCGGAATATTAAATTTTTCGCTGAGAACATCCTTTACATTTCGCTTCTCATCAACAGAGAGCTTGGTCGTAAAAAATGCCCTCAGGTTGAATACGGCTAAATTGGGGGGCTCGATAAGTGTATGCATTTAATAAGAAATTAACATATAACAATCAAGAATTAAAAGACTGTCCCGGAGAACAACCAGGGTCATGCACTCAAAGACGTATACACTGATGAGACAGCATTGATGATATCTGAAGCTATGAGAGGCCGGCGACCTTTTCTTTGAGCAGCAGCATCCCCTGCCAGTCCATGCAGATAGACACCGGAGAAAGCAGCGTCCTCAGGTTTGAGTCCCTGGGCCACCAGCGCGGCGATAATCCCGGTAAGGACATCGCCTGACCCGGCAGTTGCCATTCCCGGATTTCCTGTTGTATTAATGAAGGCCCTGCCGTCAGGAGCCGCAGTAATCGTTGGAACACCCTTTAAAACCAGATATGCTTTTTTTCCTTGAGAATATTTTTGCGCTGTCTCGAGTCTCTGCTTTTCAATAGCCTTTGTGATCTCACTGATATTCGCAGACCGGTAAAGAGGGCTCTGTTTTAAGAGCCTCGCCATTTCTCCTGGGTGAGGAGTAAGAATGACCGGCGCACCGCTCTTTTTTAAAATTCCTGCATTATGTGCCAGGGCATTAATCCCGTCTGCGTCAATGATCAGGGGCCTTTTTGACTGAGTAATCAAATGAGAGACCAGATCAGTTATCTCCCTGTCAACAGAAAGGCCCGGGCCAATTGCCAGGACATGTGCGGTTCTCTTCAGAAATTTCATTATCAGGTCAATTGCCTTATATGACAACGTTCCATTCCCTTTGTCCGGAAGCGGCAGTATCATCTCCTCCGTGACCCTGGTCTGAAAAGCGCCAACCAGTGACTCTGGAATTCCTATTGTTACAAGGCCGGCACCTGACCGCAAACAGGCCCGTGCTGCCATTAACGGAGCTCCTGTCTTCCCTCGTGAACCGCCTACAACAAGCACATGCCCATAGGTTCCCTTGTGGGAATATGCAGGCCTCAGTGGAAGCACTGAAACCAGATCATTTTTTGTCACCATCTCTACTTTTAATTTCTCTGACCTCAGCAGTTCCTGCGGGAACCCGATATCTTCGATGAATAACTTCCCCGAATGGTCTGCACCGGGATAGAGAAGATGCCCTCTCTTTGCCAGCCCAAAGGTTACAGTACAGTGCGCCCTGACAGCGCATCCCATAACCTGTCCTGAATCAGATGAAATCCCTGAAGGAATATCAACAGACACTACACTGCTTGAGATCCTGTTTAATTTGCTGATCACGTCCCCCATCAGCCCCCGGACATTCTTACTCAATCCTGTACCGAGCAGAGCATCAACAACAAGAAGGTCTTTTGCCTGCCTCAAGGTAACGCGCCTGATAAAGGTGGAAAGAGGCCGCATATTTACGCCAAACTTCTTCGCGATATTATATGCTGTTTTTGCGTCTCCTTTGAGCGATGCGGGGGTGGTTAAAAGATAGGCCTCTACATCCCTCCCCTGGTTATGAAGTTCCCTGGCAACCACAAATCCGTCTCCCCCGTTATTCCCGCTGCCACAGAGCACTGCTGTCTTTTTGTCAGGATAATTCTTGTTTATTATTTCAACAACCCTGAGCCCTGCCCTCTCCATTAAGACAATGCCGGCAATTCCATATTTGCCGATAGTGGTGCGGTCTATCTTCTGCATTTCCTGTGCTGTAGAAACTTTTGACATCAGACTGCTCCTGCCTCTTTGCAAAGGTCGATTTTAAAAAATCAGTATAAGATACCATGGGTTATTTATCAACAGATAATCTCAGGCGCCCACTTCCTCTCCAGCAATACAGGTTAAGGATGGGGCGAACATCAAAGAGGATTCATGATCTGGATCATAGCAGACCAATGACACGGTAAATTAAACTATGGTATGGAAAGAACCGGATTTGATACAGCAACAGTCCTTGAGACTGATGGAGCTTTTGCGACGGTAATAACCAACAAAAGCAAATCCTGTAATGAGTGCGGCAAAGCGCAGGCCGGTATCTGCGGCAAGAGCGGAACCGGGATGATAATCAAAGCGAATAACCGATTGAATGCTGTAAAAGGTGATGAGGTTACAATTGAGCTGGACAGTAAGTCTCATGCACAGGGATATTTTTACTTTTTCGTGCTCCCTGTAATTGCCCTTATAGCAGGCACTTATTCAGGATATCTCATTTCAGAATCAGCAGGGATAAAAGGGCTGGATGTAATTGCAGGAATTGTGTTTCTGGTAATTTCAATCGCCTACGCCTTGATCAAGGTACAGAAACTTGACAGGTCAACACAATTTGAGATTACCAGAATTCTCCATAAACAGCCGGAATCGCCGGCCATCGCCTGCTCAGAGGAACTGGATTACCTGGAACGTTTTAAACGCACTGCGTGAGGTTAAGGCAGGAAATGGGATAATGGTGATGCAGCTGGCAAGATGGTTCTGATACTTTTTTATACTTCCAGCACAACAGATGCAACAGCAAATTCTTTCTCATGACTGAGAGAGACAAAACTCTTCTTTATCTCATTGTTGTTAAAAAACTCTTTGGCCTTCCCATGAACAATAAGAGAGGGTTTGCCCTTTTCATTGTTAAGGATTTCCACTTCTTTCATGTTTAGGTTAATTTCAGATCCAATGGCTTTTACGAGGGCCTCTTTGGCCGCAAAGCGTACTGAAAGAGAAGGATAAGGGTCCTGTTTCCTGTTGCAGTAGTCAATCTCTTTGTCTGTCAGAAACTTCGCAAAAAACTTTTCACCCCATTTATCGTCAGCATCCCGCATACGCTGGATTTTCACAATATCTATGCCGATACCGTAAATCATCTGTAGCTGACCACCATGGCTTCATTCCTGATCCCGTCCAGTTTAGTCATTTTCTATCTGCTGCTGCTCTCCACTATGCTCTTCATCGTGCTGACAGCTTTTTCTATTCCGATATAAAGTGAGTGAGCGATTATGCTATGACCGATATAAAGGCCCCTGATTCCTTTAATCGCAGCAATTTTCTTCACATTTGTATAGTTCAGTCCGTGTCCCGCATTAACCCCCAGGTCGTTTTCATGCCCTCTCATAACAGCTTTTTTCACGCGATGTAACTCAGCTGTTTTCTGTGCACCCCTGGCATTGGCATACAGGCCTGTATGAATTTCAACCATGTCTGCGCCAAGTGCCGCTGATATTTTTATATCAGTGAGAGCTGGATTAATAAAGAGACTGACAGGAATTCCCTTCCCCCGCAGGGCAGCAACAGCTTTCTGGAGTTTTATTCTTCCTCTGCGGAGATCAAGCCCCCCTTCAGTTGTCAGTTCAGCTCTTTTTTCCGGCACAAGGGTCACCATGTCAGGTTTTATTTTTAATGCTATGCGTACCATCTCATCTGTAGCAGCCATTTCAAGATTTAATTCAACTTTTTTCACTTTTCGTCTTATAGCGATAAGGTCCCGGTCCTGAATATGGCGTCTGTCTTCTCTGAGATGAACAGTTATTCCGTCTGCGCCTCCTCTGATTGCCAGCTCAGCAGCCCTGAGTGGATCAGGCTCTGCTTCTTTTCTTGCTTCTCTCACTGTGGCCACATGATCAACATTTACACCAAGAAGCATAACAACCTCCTCTTCCCTCTATTAATGGTACTTCTCAGCATAATATTGAATCCCTCAAAGATATCCATTTCCATTCAGAACCCTCATTCCATATATCAGAATATGCCTGCAGGTATTCGCAAACAAACACGGTCCTCAACATGGTGAATCTATAGAGTTCTTGCGGTTAGTAACTATACCAGCAGGTATCATCCTGTTTAATGAATTCGGCAGGACCAGAATATCCCCTTATTAACAATGCAGGTTTATCTTCTTTCAGCTGCGTTTATTAAAGACATTAAAGAATTTGAAGCAGATGCCGATTACTATATAAAATATAGATAAATCCAAACAATTTGATATTGGATAACTTAATTTAATGAATGAAACTTTGTCAAGACATCTTACTGATAAAAAGCTGCACAAACAATTTGACTTACCTATTCTGAATCTGTTAATTTACTCTTTATTTAAAACTAATCAACATTTCATGGAGTTAATATATGGTTAAGAAAGCGACAGCAAAAAAAGCAACAACAAAGAAGACCACAAAGACCGTGAAGAAAGCAACTGCAAAAACCAAGGCGCCGGCAAAGCCAGCAAAGAAAGCTGTTAAGAAAGCTGCTGTGGCAACAAAGAAAAAAGCATCTAAGACAAAACAGGTAAAATTGTCGGGAAGAGATAAACTCATCCAAAAAATAAAACAGGATCTCATATCACAAAGGGAGACCTTGCTCAGGGAAGCGGAAGAAACGTTGAGTGCTCTCCCTTCAGAGCTTAATTTTCCTGATATGGGCGACCAGGCAACTGCTGAAACAGACAGAAATTTCATGCTGAGACTGAGAGACAGGGAACGGCTGCTCCTGAAAAAAATCGAAGAGACAATCGCGCGCATCGATGCGAATGACTACGGGATGTGTGGAGAGTGCGGAAATGAGATAGGTATTAAACGTCTCGAAGCAAGACCGGTCGCGACGTATTGCATTGACTGCAAGACCCGGCAGGAAGAAGAAGAGAGAATCACTGAGGGCGGTTAGCTCAGGTTCATATAATAAAATACAAAGCGGAGAATCACCTGAATGATTTTCCGCTTTTTTTGTGCATTCTTTAAACAGGAATCATATTTCGGGAACATATAAATTGAAGAGATCACAAAAGGTAGTGTATTATATCTGAATTCAGCATCATTACCGTGTATATGCCACCGTAGCTCAGTTGGTAGAGCGGATCATTCGTAATGATTAGGTCAGCGGTTCGATTCCGCTCGGTGGCTTGTAGTCCATACCTGTTTATACTATCTTCAGTTCGACACATTACTTATTTCACTGTCTGCGATTAATTTATTTACTTGGTATGGATTTTTTTTGTTGACAATAGTATACTTTTTTCTTGACAGGCGCCCCTATGAACCGTTCTCAACACCTTTCCTGCTGCTTCATTTTTTATGGTATGAGAGATCTAGGGGAAATAAAATTTTGAGGGAGATTAAAAATGAATATCACTATTGAAAATAAGAAATTAAACTCATGGATAAAAGAAGTAGAGGATTTGTGTCAGCCCGACAGCATATACGTGTGCAATGGTTCCAGTGAAGAATACAGCCGCCTTATTGATGAACTGACCAAAAGCGGCATCGCAACACCGTTAAAAAAGCGCTCTAACTCTTTCCTGTTCAGGTCAGACCCCAGCGATGTTGCCCGTGTTGAGGACAATACCTACATAAGCACCTCTACCAGGGAAGAAGCAGGCCCGACAAACAACTGGATAGAGCCCGACAAACTGAAAAAAATAATGCTCGAACTCTACAAGGGATGCATGAAAGGCCGTACAATGTATGTGATTCCCTTCTCAATGGGCCCAATCGGTTCACCAATCTCAAAAATCGGGGTAGAAATATCGGACAGTCCTTACGTTGTTATTAATATGCATATCATGACCCGTGTCAGCGAACGGGTGCTGGAACTTCTCGGAACTGATGGGGATTTTATCCCCTGCCTGCACTCGATCGGGGCCCCCCTTGCTGAAGGCGAGAAAGACTCAATGTGGCCCTGCGCACCCCTGGAAAAGAAATACATCAGCCACTTTCCCGAGGAAAACCTTATCTGGTCCTATGGTTCAGGGTATGGTGGAAATGCCCTGCTTGGAAAAAAATGTCTGGCCCTTCGCATTGCCTCAGCAATGGCACGGCGTGAGGGATGGATGGCAGAACATATGCTGATTCTCCGGCTGACAAATCCCGAGGGGAAAAAATACCATATTGCCGCGGCCTTCCCGTCAGCCTGCGGAAAAACAAACCTTGCGATGATGCAGCCTTCCCTCCCGGGCTGGAAGTGTGAATGTGTTGGCGATGACATCGCCTGGATGAAGGTCGGGCCTGACGGCCGGCTGTACGCAATTAACCCGGAAAACGGGTTCTTTGGCGTGGCACCCGGCACATCTTATGATACGAATCCCATGGCCATGGATACATTAAAGGAAAACGTGCTTTTCACCAATTGCGCACTGACTGACGACGGTGATGTATGGTGGGAAGGTATTGATGGTGACACGCCATCACACCTTATTGACTGGAAGGGGAATGACTGGACTCCGGATAGCAAAACAGACGCTGCTCATCCCAATTCCCGCTTTACAGCCCCGGCATCTCAATGTCCTGTAATCTGCGAAGACTGGGAAAAACCTGAGGGAGTGCCCATTGATATTTTCATATTCGGAGGTCGACGCAGTACTGTTGTTCCTCTTGTGAACGAAGCGTTCAACTGGGACCATGGGGTATTTCTCGGTGCCACAGCAGGGTCTGAGACAACAGCCGCTAATATTGGCGCTGTGGGCAACCTCAGACGCGATCCTTTCGCCATGACACCCTTCTGCGGTTATAACATGGGTGATTATTTCCAGCACTGGCTGAATATGGGGGAAACACTTGGAGATAAGGCCCCGAAAGTTTTTTATGTGAACTGGTTCAGAAAGAGTAATGACGGAAAATTTATATGGCCTGGTTTCAGCGATAACAGCCGCGTGCTCAAATGGATGTGTGACCGCGTTGACGGCACAGTCAGTTCACGGGAAACACCGATTGGATTGTTACCAAATGAGGGCGATCTTGATATCAGCGGTATTGATTTATCAGAAGATGATATGAAGGAGTTGTTGAAAATCGACGCAGATGCCTGGAAAGCTGAGATTCCTGATATTGAGAATCATTTTTCCAAATTCGGAAACCGTCTGCCGGAGCGTCTGCACAAGCAGCTTCAGGAATTCATAAAGCGCCTGGGTTAGCACCGAATATTCCAGCTTTATGTCAGATTAAGATGTAGTAATAATGGCATGTATTTTGCCATTATGGCATAGCGTCTATTTCCTTTACACCCCTAACTCTTTGTGTTAAAAGACTATACTTCTGGCATCCTACTTGCTTCAATATCGTTAAGCATTAACAGCTTATTGAACATACCTGATAGAGATGCGAGGGGTATTTGGAAAAGCGGGGCTTTGAAAGAGTGCCAACAAGTTTCAGGGCTCGATTTATGACTGACCACTGCCCTGACTTTGCGGTAGTCACAAATTTCTCTGAAAAGGGTATGTGCCTCAGCACCGGCTACTGCCTTCCCTGCGATAACCCCATTGAGCTTCTCATCCCCCTGAAGGCAGAAGCGCTGAAAGTGCTTGTCAGAGTCAGGAGATTGTCAAAGGTCGACGATTTTAATTATATTCTGGGAGTTGAACTTATTGACGCTCCAGATGAATACATAAAATTTGTAATCAATCACAGAAACGTATTCAATTCATTGAAGGGATTCCAGTTTAATGAAAGATTCAGGGTCTATAATTATGACCTTTAATTCAGGAGAGCCTTTGCTGCTCATCCACATCGCCTATGAACAGACATCCCCTGAATAACTGCTCTCATTGCCGCTGGTATCATAAGAAGTTACTGAAAAGCACCACATTTCGCTGGATAACCCACTGATAACAGTTCCTGTTGTATTTCCAACATCCACAGCCTGCGCATACATGTCCGAGTTGGGGCCATAATAAACTTTATACCCGGCCAGATCAGTTAACGGACTCCCATCACTGTTTGTCGTGGGCGCGTCCCATGTTATACTTACTGATCTGTCATCTCCACTTGTGTCAGATCCAGATCCGGTATCAGTGCCGGAACCTGTGTCCGTTCCGCTGTCGGAGCCGCTGATCCCTCCGAATCCGCTAACACCGCTAATTGTGTTTGGTCCTGCACCTCCACCGCCACCGCCGCAGCCGACCAGGGCAAAAATGATGAGGCCAAGAAGTAAAATGCTTACGTGTAATTTATTAGTTACTGTTATTCTTTCCATGATTTTATGATAGGCAAATTTCGAGATCAGGGATGTGATCTGAATCACGATACTTTCATTTTTTTCTACAGCATGCTTTCGCCCTCTGTTTCCTGAGGCACAGCAGCAGGGGTTTTATCAATAGACTCCTTTACTCTTGCTGTGGTCTTTGGTTTCGAGGAATTTAACAATTATGCAGGTTTTATGATCAACGTATGGCAAGGAATGAATAACTTTCTGCAGAGGAGGTTTCTCTGATTACAGATCATCAGAATGAGAATTTAACAATTAATTTAAGGTACAATACCAACGTTTATGGACGCGAATACTATTAAACAACTGATCATATCTGTTCCTGCATTGATCCTCGCCATAACTATTCATGAAGTCTCTCATGGATATGTTGCGAACAGGCTTGGTGATCCGACAGCCAAACTCCTGGGAAGACTTACGCTCAACCCCATTAAACATATTGATCCGGTTGGAACGATCATTATGCCTATTGCACTGTACTATATGTCTGGAGGTCAGTTTATATTCGGGTACGCAAAGCCGGTACCGATTAATCCTTCCAACTTTAAGAACCCTAAAAAAGGCATGGCCATATCTGCCGCAGCAGGGCCCATAACGAATATCCTGCTGGCGATCGCAAGCTCGGTGCTTCGGATGATCATCATGCTTTTACTTTCAATGTTCCCCGATAGCGGTATAGCGAACGCTGTACTTATCCCCCTTACGCTCATGCTGGGATACAGTATCTTTATCAATATTTTTCTCGCAGCACTAAATTTAATACCGGTCCCGCCTCTGGACGGCGGCAGGGTTCTCACAGGAATGCTTCCGTATAACATGGCAATAACGTACAGCAAGATTGAGCCCTACGGATTTATCATTCTCATAGCACTTATTTTTACCGGAGCAGCAAAATATTTTATTTATCCAGTCGTCAGCGCACTATATTTACTTGTCCCGTTTATATGATTGAAAGGAGAAGCACAGGTGTCTAAGAAAATCGTTCTCAGCGGAATTCAACCAAGCGGTAACCTTCATATAGGCAACTATATCGGAGCGTTACAAAACTGGGTGAAAATTCAGGATGAGTTTGACTGTTACTATTTCATTGCGGACTGGCATGCCCTCACGTCGCAATATGCTGACACATCGCAGATCAAGGAATATGTGCGTGACGTCCTTGTTAACTGTCTTGCAGCCGGCCTTGACCCGAATACATCAACCATCTTTCAACAGTCCCGGATTCCGGAACATGCTGAGCTTCACCTACTCCTCTCTATGATGACGCCGCTGGGGTGGCTTGAACGCGTTCCGTCTTATAAAGAAAAACAGCTGGAAGTAAAAGACAAAGACCTGAACACCTACGGTTTCCTCGGGTATCCTTTGCTTCAGTCCGCTGATATTCTGATATACAGGGCCCATTTTGTTCCTGTCGGCGTTGACCAGATGCCTCACCTTGAGATTACCCGGGAAATCGCCAGGCGGTTCAACAATTTTTATGGTGAAGTCTTTCCCGAGCCTGACGGGCTGTTGACAAAGTTTCCAAAGGTTGTCGGCACTGACGGCAGAAAAATGAGTAAAACCTACGGCAACTGCATCTTTCTCTCTGACTCCCCGGAAGAAGTTGAACAAAAAATCAGAACCATGACAACTGACCCTCAAAGAATCAAGCGTACAGACGCGGGCAACCCTGAGCTTTCTCCGGTATATCAGCTGCACAAGGTTTTTTCGTCGAGAGAGGAGCAGGCCGAAGTGGCCAAAGGCTGCCAGACAGCCGGGATCGGCTGCATAGACTGCAAGAAAATACTGATTAAAAATGTGCTCACCCTTTTAGAGCCTGTCTGGGAAAAACGCCGGGTCTACCTTGCTGATCCTGACCTGCTTGAAGACATTATAAGAACCGGATCTGAAAAGGCGCGGGTTGCAGCTGTCAAAACCATGGAGCATGTCAGAGAAGCAATGGGGTTATGATTCACAGTTTTCTTCGCTTACCATTTTTGGAACGATACAGCATCCTCGGTACCAGCCTGAAGCAGTGTTAAATGAGACATCTGAAAATCATAGTTCAATATGACGGCACTGACTATTCAGGATGGCAGATACAAAAAAAGGGTACAACCATTCAGGGGCTTCTTGAAAACGCCGTCCTTACTGTCACCGGGAAATTCTCTCGGGTTACCGGCGCATCCAGAACCGATGCAGGAGTGCACGCCCTGGAGCAGGTCGCATCATTCAGGACCCCTTCCATTCTTGATGAACAGACTATTGTTCGCGCATTAAACGCAAACCTGCCGCTGGGTATTCGTGTTCTGTATGCCGGGGAAATCAGTGATGATTTCCATCCAAGATACAGCGCAAACAACAAGACTTATTCGTATATGATTACCGCACCGGGCCCGTATTCCCCGTTCCTCCGGAGATATTCATGGACTATCCCGCACACCTTAAATATCAGTGCCATGAAACATGCCGCGGAATTCCTTCCTGGAAAACAGGACTATTCAAGTTTCCGCGCGTCAGGGTGCAGCTCAAAAAATCAGATCAGGGAAATCACTGAACTGGAAATCACCCGTCCGGAATTTATTGATTTTATCGGTTTCAGATTTAATGCCCCGATGATAAAAATAAGTATCAGTGCAAACGCCTTTCTCAGGCATATGGTGAGAAATATTGTTGGCACCCTGGTAGAAACAGGCAACGGGAAAAAAAGTCCGGAATTCATGAAGGAACTTATTGCGCTAAAAGACCGGCGCGCGGCAGGTCAGACAGCGCCAGCCTGTGGATTGTTTCTTGAAAAGATTGAATATATTAAATGACCTGCTGAGGCAGAATCGTCTTATCCAACCACATTGAAGTGCCGAACTCGCAGGGGCACGCCAAGCTCATCTGCTATGCTCGCGCATTTATCCAGATTAATCTGCGGTATTTGAACGACCGAAACCTGCACCTCAGGAATTATTTTTTTCGCTTCCCTGATAAAAGACAGCACCCCGTTGTAGGCATTATTCAGAGACGGCTTACAAATTTTATTGTACTTTACTTCATTTTCAGCATCAAGGCTAATTGAAATACTGTCAACAATATCTGCCAATTCAGGGACAATGTTTTTTCCATGGATTATATTTCCATGACCATTTGTGTTAATCCTTACCCTGCCGCCGTGCTGTTTCACCCATTTTGATACTTTTTTAATAATATCAAGACGGATTAACGGCTCACCAATACCGCAGAATACAATTTCTTTGAATTTCTTTGGATCGTCTATTGCCTTTATGAGCTGCAGCGCTGATGGCTCCTTTTCCAGCCTCAGGTTGTGGCCTTTGACATAACTGGTACGGGACCGCACACAAAAGCTGCACTTGTTCGTACATTTATTGGTAATATTGAGATAGAGGGAGTCTCTAATTTTGTAGATAATTTCGCCCTTCTCCTCGAGATTGCCGATGCTGAAGAGTTTCTGCGCATTCAAGGTAGTGATCCTCGCAAGGTCATCGAGGGTAACACCTCTTAAATCCGCGATCACTTCCGCTGTATGTTTTATAAAGGAGGGCTCATTCCTCTTGCCTCTCATAGGCGTGGGGCTCAGATAAGGCGCATCTGTTTCAATAAGAAGAAATTCATCGGGAATAAACTTTGCGACTTCCCTGAGATCAGCTGCTTTTTTAAAAGTGATCGGTCCTGCCAGAGAAATATAAAAGCCAAGCTCCATAGCTTTTTTAGCCATGTTCAGATCCCCAGAAAAACAGTGAAGCACTCCGGTTGTGTCTGCTATTTCATCGCGAAGAATGCGGAGTGTGTCATTTTTTGCCTCTCTGCTGTGGACAATTATCGGGAGTCTGGCCTCCCTTGCCAATATTATTTGCCGCCTGAAAGCCTCTATCTGAACACCCTTGGGCGAATGAAAATAATAGTAGTCAAGGCCGATTTCCCCGACAGCCACAACTTTCGGCTTTTTGATCCATTCTTTCAGCTCATTATAAAATGCTTCATCAAGCGTCTTTGCGTCGTGGGGATGAATACCCACTGCAGAGTAAATCTGAGGGTATGCAGCCGAGAGCTCAAGACCACTGAGATTTCCCCTTCTGTCAGAACCGGCATTAATGATAAATGTCACATTTGCATCTGCCGCTCTTTTGATTACTTCATCCCTGTCATTGTCAAAAGTACGCATTTCAAGGTGACAATGTGTATCTATGAATTCCGGTTTCTCTACTTTCACGCTTCCCATAAGCCGATCATATCCTTAATCTTCTTTATCAGGTTTCAAACCATAACTTATTGATTTTATTTGCTTAGTATCTGAGGTTGCCTGCTGAGAAGGGTTATACATATTCTCTTTGTATGTTAGATAAACAGAAAGAATTTGTCAAAGTCATGTCAAAGTCGTGGCCTTGTAATTTTCATGAAAATATGGTAATTTTTCACTTTATTATTAAGAGGAGGTTCCCAATATGAACAAAGCGGAAGTAATCAACATTTTGAGAAGCAAAAATGAAGAGTACAAAAAGCTTGAAGAGGAACACAAAAAGCTGAACCAGTCCCTTGACGAGATATCCAAGAAAAAATATCTCTCTGCCGAGGAAGAATTTAATAAGAAGCAGTTGCAAAAACAGAAGCTCCAGTTTAAGGACCGCCTGGCGCAGCTGGTCATGGAATATAAATAAGTAATCGCGTAACACACTAAAACCGTCTTATAATTTATTCAGAATAAAATGAAAAGTAATGCCATAAAAAAAGGACTCGAACGGGTGCCTCACCGGGCTCTGCTGTATGCAACCGGAATCCCGCATTCTGAAATGAATAAACCCTTTATAGGGGTTGCAACCAGTTTTACAGATATAATTCCCGGGCATACGGGGATGCGTGACCTCGAGAGATTTATTGAAAAAGGTGTCCATACAGGCGGTGGCTACCCATTCTTTTTCGGTATCCCGGGCATTTGCGACGGGATTGCCATGGGGCACAAGGGGATGCATTACAGCCTCGCTTCCAGAGAACTCATTGCCGACATGGTTGAGACGGTTGCAGAGGCTCACCAGCTGGACGGCCTTGTACTGCTGACAAACTGTGACAAAATAACACCCGGTATGCTGATGGCCGCGGCACGCGTTAATATTCCTTCAATAGTGGTAACCGGTGGACCAATGCACTCCGGCAACCTCAGAGGCAAACGCCTTTCACTGGTCAATGATACATTTGAAGCCGTGGGAAAGTTCAAGAAAGGGTTGATAAGCACCTCTGAGCTTTCAGATCTTGAGATGTGCGCCTGCCCTGGAGCAGGATCATGTCAGGGAATGTACACCGCCAATACCATGGCTTGTGTTACAGAGTCTCTCGGCATGAGTCTGCCTGGTTGCGCCACAGCGCTCGCCGTGTCAGCCAAGAAACGAAGAATCGCCTTTAACAGCGGTGCACGCATAGTGGACCTTGTCAAAAAGAAGATAACCCCGAGAAAAATCATGAACCTGAAGGCCTTTGAAAATTCGATTAAAGTAGACATGGCCCTCGGAGGTTCTACCAATACCGTGCTGCACATTCCGGCCATCGCCCATGAAGCTGAGGTTGACCTGCCGCTGGAACTCTTTGACAGGATCAGCAAGCAAACACCTCACATAGCTGATATGCTGCCGGGCGGAGCGCATTACCTTGAAGACCTTGAATATGCCGGCGGCATTCCGGCCGTTCTCAAGCGCTTCAAAAAGAGTATTTATAATGTAAACACCGTGTCAGGCAAGAAAATACACTCTATCGCTCAGGATGCTGAAATAATGGATTCTGAAGTCATCAGGCCTCTAAATAAATCCCATCATAAAGAGGGGGGTATCGCTGTACTGAAAGGGACCCTGGCTCCTGATGGAGCTGTAGTGAAGCAGTCAGCTGTCAGCAGCAGGATGATGAAATTTAAAGGCATCGCCAAAGTATTTAATTCTGAAGAGCTGACTATGAAAGCGGTCCTGGCAGGTAAAATTAAACCGGGCGACATTATAGTTGTCCGCTATGAAGGCCCCAAGGGGGGTCCCGGAATGAGAGAGATGCTCAGCCCCACCGCGGCCATTGCAGGGATGGGACTCAGTGACTCTGTTGCGCTTATAACAGACGGACGCTTTTCCGGTGGAACACGGGGACCATGCATCGGCCATGTTTCGCCTGAGGCAATGGAATCCGGCCCCATATGTATCGTGAAAGACGGGGACACAATCGCGATTGATATTCCCGGGAGAAAGCTTGATTTATTGATCAGCAAAAAAGAGGCAGAGAACCGCTTTAAAAAATTGAAACATATAAAACCAAAAATCAGAAAAGGCTGGCTTGCACGATACGCTGCACTTGTTACCTCTGCGAGTACCGGCGCTGTCATGAAGAACACGAACTAGACGTTACTACCTTTGGAGAATATATGAAAAAAAATGGTGCTGAAATATTAATAGAATGTCTAAAAAAAGAGGGCGTAAAACATATTTTCGGTTATCCCGGCGGTGTAGTACTGAATATCTTTGATGCACTTTATGACGAAAAAAATCTCCAGCTTTTCCTCACGAGGCATGAACAGGGAGCAATCCATGCGGCTGACGGCTATGCAAGGGCAAGCGGGAAAGTGGGTGTCGCAATTGTGACGTCAGGTCCCGGAGCAACAAACACGGTGACCGGCATCGCAACTGCATCCATGGACTCCATTCCTCTTGTTGTTTTTTCCGGACAGGTTCCGACGATGCTTATCGGTAATGACGCCTTTCAGGAAGCTGACATTGTAGGTATGACAAGACCCTGCACAAAGCACAACTACCTGGTGAAAGATGTTAAAGACCTTGCCCAGACTATTCGTGAGGCATTTCACATAGCATCCACTGGACGCCCCGGACCTGTACTTATTGATCTACCCAAAGATGTAACAACGGGGATGGCAGAATTTAAATGGCCCAAAGAGGTTAAACTCAGAGGCTACAACCCCACCTACCAGGGGAATAAGTGGATGATTAAACAGGCTGCCCAGATGATATCCAAGGCAAAAAAACCGGTTATCATGGCCGGCGGCGGAGTAATATTGTCGGAAGCCGCAAAAGAACTGACAGAACTTGCGGAAATCACCCGGATTCCGGTTACAACAACAATGATGGGTCTCGGCGGATTTCCTGAAACGAACAATCTTTCTTTAGGGATGCTTGGCATGCATGGGACCTTTTATGCCAATACCGCGGTTCAAAATTGCGATCTCCTCATCGGCATTGGCGTTAGATTTGATGACCGTGTAACAGGAAGAACCTCTTCCTTCGCGCGGGATGCAAAGATTATTCAGATAGACATCGACCCGACTTCAATCAAAAAAAATGTGCCGGTTGACCTTCCTGTTGTAGGCGATGTTAAAAGCGTGCTGAAGGATCTGTTAAACGTACTGAAAGATCAAAAAGAACCTTGGGGCGAAATCAGAAAATCCTGGCTGAAACAGGTAGCCGCCTGGAAAAAAGAACGGCCCCTGACGTACCGGTTTGACAAGAAGGTCATCAAACCTGAATTCGTGATAGAAAAAATATATAAAGTAACAAAGGGTGATGCCATTATCTGTACAGAAGTAGGCCAGAACCAGATGTGGGCCGCTCAATTTTATCAGTATGACAAACCGAGGACCTGGCTCTCTTCCGGAGGACTGGGGACAATGGGTTATGGCTTCCCGGCAGCAATTGGAGCCCAGATCGCCTGCCCCGATGCATTGGTATTTGATGTGGCCGGTGACGGTAGCATTCAGATGAACATCCAGGAACTTGCTACCGCGGTCATTAATAAACTGCCGGTCAAAGTCGCTATTCTGAACAACAGATTTCTTGGAATGGTCAGGCAGTGGCAGGAGCTCTTCTTTAAGGAGCGGTATTCGCACACGAACCTTGAAACAGTGCCTGATTTTGTGAAAGTTGCTGAAGCCTACGGCGCTGCCGGTCTCAGGGCAACAAAGCCCGAGGAGGTTGAGCCCGTGCTCAGGGAAGCCTTAAAAATCAAGGACAGACCGGTCTTCATGGATTTCGTGGTTGACTGGCGGGAAAAAGTGTTCCCGATGGTCCCTGCCGGTGCTGCTATAGATGAGATGATCTTTGAAGATGTGGAAGAGAAACCAAAGAAAAAATTAAAGGCAGTTAAATAGTTATTCGTCGATGAAAGGGCTTTTTGCCCGCTCCTTAACTGGCGATAATCAGATAAAGCGGAGGATGAATGAGGCATACAATATCCGTACTTGTAGAAAATAAATTTGGAGTTCTTTCAAGAGTTTCAGGTCTGTTCAGCGGAAGAGGTTTTAACATAGAAAGTCTGTCTGTCGGAGAAACAATCGATCCGTCAGTCTCTTTGATGACGATTGTAACAACGGGAGATGATCAGATAATCGAGCAGATCACAAAACAGCTGAACAAGCTCATTGATGTTATCAAGGTCGTAGACTATATGGAAGTTGATCATGTAGAGCGTGAGATGGTCCTGATAAAAGTTTCTCCCAGAAAAAACGACAAGTCAGAGTTTCTGAAATTATCGGAAATATTCCGGGGCAGGATAGTAGATTCAGGCACATCCACATTTACCGTTGAAGTGACAGGAGACGAAAAAAAGATAGCGGCCTTCATTGAGCTTATTAGACCATTCGGCATAAAAGAATTTGTTCGCACCGGAACTGTTGCTATAGCCCGTGAAGGAATAAAAAAATCAAACCAATAAGAAATAACAAGAAACAACCCGAAATTACAAATACGTTCCTGCTCGTCATCACTACATAGCTTTACCATTATTACAGTGTGACTTAATCAGAATGTAATTCTTATTTGTATTTTGGTACGCAAAATCAGAGATTCTATTTTAAAGGGAGGCGTTGATGAAGATCTATTACGATAAAGATGTCAAAAAAGGAGCCCTCAAGAAGAAGACCGTATGCATTATGGGATATGGAAGCCAGGGTCATGCCCATGCGAATAACCTGAAAGAAAGCGGTATTGATGTGATAATCGGCGCACGAAAAGGAGGCAGCTTCTCCAAAGCGCAAAAGGCGGGGTTCAAGGTAATGACTCCGGCAGAGGCCTCCAAAAAATCAGACATAATAATGATTCTGCTGCCAGACGAGGACCAGGGAGACATCTACAATAATGAGATCGCGCCCAATATTAAGAAGGGTTCATACATCGGGTTTGCCCATGGATTCAATATTCATTTCAATCAGATCGTGCCTCCTTCTGATATCAATGTGTTTATGGTGGCACCAAAAGGACCTGGCCATCTCGTACGCGCCGAGTATGTGAGAGGCAGTGGAGTACCCTGTCTTATCGCAATCCATCAGGACCCCTCGAAGAACACCAAGGAAATCGCTCTCGCTTACGCGTCCGGTGTCGGCGGCGGTAAAGCGGGAATTATCAAAACATCTTTCAGAGAAGAGACTGAAACAGACCTGTTCGGTGAGCAGGTTGTGCTCTGCGGTGGATTAACATCTCTTATCACCGCGGGCTTTGAGACCCTTACTGAGGCGGGTTATGCACCTGAAATGGCTTATTTTGAATGTCTCCATGAGGTAAAATTAATCGTTGACCTTCTGTATGAGGGCGGGATTTCCAATATGCGTTACTCCATCAGCAATACAGCTCAATATGGGGACCTGACGAGAGGACCAAGGGTAATTACTGAAGAGACAAAAAAGGAAATGAAAAAAATCCTTGGTGAGATCCAGTCGGGAGAGTTTGCACGAGACTGGCTCCTTGAATGCAAGGCGAACAAACCTTCCTTTAATGCCCTGACCAAAAAGGGGGAGCGCCATCAAATCGAAGAAGTGGGCGGCAAACTCAGAAGCATGATGCCCTGGCTTAAAAAAGGCAAGCTTGTAGACAAATCAAAAGCATAGTTTTATGACAGACATCACAACAGAGAACATACGTTTCAGACTGACTGACGATGACAAGGGTTCCGGAGCTGCAGGAATGGTCCACAGATTATCCGGGTACGGTCCGGCGATCTGAATACCATGTTCCAGTTTGCCAGAGAAGGCTACCCCTTTATCATATCTTTTTTGATTCTCACCATTGCCGCGGCAGTCTTTAACCTGCACTGGGTTTCGGCGGCGGCGCTCGTGTTGACCCTGTTCATGTTCTATTTCTTTAGAGACCCTGAGAGAAATACCCCGGATAACAGCCACGGCTTCTATGCTCCTGCTGATGGCAAGATAATCTATATAGGCAAAACAAGAGAAGACGAGATATTAAATGCGGACAGACAAAAGATAAGCATATTTATGTCTCCCTTAAACGTTCATGTTAACAGGGCGCCGTGCAGCGGCCTGGTAAAGAAGGTCAAGCATTTCCCTGGCAAATTCTACTCCGCTTTTACGGATGACGCTTCGATCCTGAATGAGCATATCACCATGCTACTCGACAGTGAAATTCATGGTAAGATAGTTGTCAAACAGATAGCAGGAGCCGTTGCCCGCCGATGCGTTTGCAGGGTGAAGCCAGGAGAGACTCTCAGCCAGGGAGAACGGTACGGCATCATTAAATTCAGTTCACGGGTAGATATTTTTCTCCCACTTGATTCTGACGTTAGGGTACAATTAAACGATACGGTAACTGCCGGGGAAACGGTACTGGCTGTCAGGCAGTGAGGGCGTTGCATGCAACGCCCCTACAGGTATGATGAGCACTGAACTATGAGAAAAGGAATATACATCCTGCCGAATTCGTTGACTCTCTGCGGCATGTTCTGCGGGTTTTTCGCAATTCTTTCGTCCTTTAAAGGCAACTATATCCACGGGGCCTGGGCAATACTTATTGCCAACATTTTTGACGGACTTGACGGATGGGTTGCACGGCTGACAAACAGCACAACCAAGTTTGGCGTTGAACTTGATTCTCTGTCTGACCTGGTTGCCTTTGGCGTTGCCCCGGCAGTGCTTATTTACAGCTGGGGACTGCAGCCCTTTGGACGGTTTGGGATTGGTGCCGCATTTCTCTACGTTATCTGTGGGGCCTTGAGACTGGCGCGATATAACGTGCAGATGGGAACAGCTGAGAGCAAAGCGTTTACAGGGCTGCCCATACCGGGAGCAGGAACAGTGCTGGCCTCTCTTGTGCTGTTTCATCATGAAGTCTGGGGGAATACCATTGATAAAAATTACATCGTCATATTTCTGCCATTCCTTCTGGCAGTTCTCATGGTTACAACATTAAAATTTCACGCCCTCAAGGAGGTTGACTTCCGGAAAAGAAAACCTTTCTCCATTCTCGTTGCAGTGGGTACGGCAATAGTTCTTATTCTCATGTACCCGGAAATAGTGATTTTCCTATTGGCCATTTCATATGTGTGCTGGGGTATTATTGAAGGAACATACATCATACACAAGAACAGAAAGTACAAGGACATTGTCTGATGAGAACAATAAAGATATTTGATACTACCTTGAGAGACGGAGAACAGTCACCTGGCGCAGCGATGAATATACAGGAAAAACTCCAGATAGCAAAGCAGCTTGCCCGTCTTGGAGTAGACATAATAGAGGCAGGGTTCGCCATCACCTCCCCGGGGGATTTCGAAGCCATAAAAACTATCAGCGGGGAAGTAGAGGGACCGGTAATCTGCAGCCTTGCCAGAGCCAAGGAAACAGACATAAAGCGGGCATGGGAAGCGATAAAGGATGCTCCCAGAAAAAGAATTCACACATTTCACTCCACATCTGACATCCACCTTAAATACCAGTTCCGCGTGGGCCGGGAGGAGGCACTTAAGACATCAGTAGAAATGGTAAAACTGGCATGTTCATTTGTCGATGATGTCCAGTTTTCTCCTATGGATGCAACAAGAACCGACCTTGATTACCTCTGCGAAGTAACAGAGGCGGTAATTGAAGCAGGTGCATCAACGGTCAACATCCCCGATACCGTGGGCTATACAATTCCCAATGAGTTTGGAATCATGATCAAGGCGTTACGAGACAGGGTGAAAAATATTGATAATGCCGTAATCGCGGTTCACTGCCACAATGATTTAGGGCTTGCCGCGGCTAATTCACTTTCAGCTGTTCTCAACGGGGCAGGTCAAATTGAGTGCACTGTAAACGGAATAGGTGAGCGTGCAGGAAACTGCTCTCTGGAAGAGGTTGTAATGGCAATGAGAACCAGGCGTGATATCTTTAATGCGGACACAAATATTATATCCGAAGAAATAATGAGGAGCAGTAAACTGGTGACAAAAATTACCGGGATGTCTGTTCAGCCGAATAAAGCGATTGTGGGAGCTAATGCCTTTTCTCATGAGTCGGGAATTCATCAGGACGGGCTTCTGAAAGAGAAAACAACATATGAAATTATCACCCCTGAGACGATCGGACTGAATAAAACCAAATTTGTCCTGGGTAAACTCTCGGGCAGAAATGCTTTTCGAACAAGACTCGGCATACTCGGTTATGCCCTGAGTGATGAAGAGATAAACAGTACCTTTGAACGCTTCAAAAAACTGGCTGACCAGAAAAAGGAAATTTTTGACGAAGATCTGGAAGCGCTCGTCTCTGAAGGGTTTACCACTGTGCCGGAAACATACAGCCTTGTAGACATGCGGATCTCATCCGGTTTTCATGAAAAGCCTACCGCGGTCATCACCCTGAAGACCGGAGACGGTGTCATCGAGAAAACCGAACACGGAGACGGACCGGTAGATGCTATATTCAAAGCGATCACCTCGATTACGGGGACTAAAAGTGAACTTGTGAAATATGAAGTAAAAG
The DNA here is from genome assembly GCA_947259645.1 of Thermodesulfovibrionia bacterium. Classification (GTDB taxonomy): domain Bacteria; phylum Nitrospirota; class Thermodesulfovibrionia; order UBA6902; family UBA6902; genus Glo-13. The sequence goes on from CAMYND010000008.1 coordinate 31,560, forward strand.
CGATAACCGGTGGTACCGACGCTCTGGGCGAGGTTGTCTGTTCTCTTGAGGAAGACAACAGAAGAGTAATCGGACACGGAGCTGACACTGACGTTATTATTGCATCTGCGAAAGCCTATGTGAACGCCCTGAATAAGCTGGCAGTCAGGAAGAAGTAAGAAATATTGATATCGAGGTTCAACCTCGATATGACAGTTTTTTAGTCTGGACCTGATTTGACTAATCCCTGCATTTTCCTGTACTATTTTCTACTTCTCGTGGTGTACTGAGACCATCAATTGGAGGAACCGTGACTATAACAGAAAAGATTCTTGCAGCACATGCAGGGAAAAAAGAAGTGTCAGTCGGGGAATTAATCAACGCAAAGCTGGATATAATCCTCGCCAACGACATTACAGCACCGATTTCTATTACAGAATTTAACAAAACAGGCGCGGACCATGTTTTTGATAAGGACAAGATCGCACTCATCCCGGATCATTTCGCTCCTCAAAAGGATATCAAGGCAGCGGAACAGTGTAAAATGCTCAGGGAATTTTCGAGAGAACATGACCTGTCCCTCTATTATGAAGTCGGAAGAATGGGAGTTGAACATGCTCTTTTGCCGGAGCAGGGGATTGTCCTCCCGGGAGATCTCGTCATAGGCGCTGACAGTCATACATGCACTTACGGAGCACTGGGTGCTTTTTCCACGGGAGTGGGTTCAACCGACGTTGCTTCAGCAATGGCTACCGGTGAGTGCTGGTTTAAAGTCCCCGAGTCAATGAAATTTATCTACTACGGAAAACTGAACAAATGGGTAAGCGGCAAAGATTTAATACTCCATACAATCGGAGATATCGGCGTTGACGGCGCCTTATACAGGGCAATGGAGATTGAAGGAGAAACAATCAGCACGCTCCCGATATCAGGCAGGCTCACGATGTGTAATATGGCGATAGAAGCAGGGGGCAAAAATGGAATCATAGTGCCTGACGACATCACCGAAGAATATGTAAAATCAAGGGCAAAAAGAGAGTATACCTTTTACACCTCAGACAGCGATGCCGAATATGTCGATGTTAAAGAGTATGACTGCTCTAAAATAACCCCGACAGTAGCCTGCCCTCACCTCCCCTCAAACACAAAACCGGCCGCAGAGCTCTCCTCTGTAACCATAGATCAGGTAGTTGTCGGCTCATGCACAAACGGAAGGATTGAGGATATACGGGAAGCTGCCCAGGTTATCCGCGGTAACAAGGTTAACCCGAACTCCCGACTCATTGTCATTCCCGCAACCCAGCAGATATACCTGGATGCTGTTAAAGAAGGTCTGGCAGAAATATTTGTAAATGCGGGCGCTGTTTTTTCAACCCCCACCTGCGGCCCCTGCCTCGGGGGACATATGGGAATTCTCGCCAAGGGTGAAAGGGCGATTGCGACAACAAACAGAAACTTTGTGGGTAGAATGGGACATCCTGAAAGTGAAGTGTATCTTTCAAACCCCGCGGTTGCCGCTGCATCAGCTGTTAAGGGCAGAATCGCAACACCAGAGGAGGTAATATGATCTTAAAAGGAAAGGTCTGGAAATTCGGAGTCAATATAGACACTGACGCTATTATCCCTGCCCGTTACCTCAATACATCCGATCCGGAAGAACTGGCGAAACATATTATGGAAGACGCGGATAAGGACTTCCCCTCCAAGGTAAAGCCGGGTGATATAATCGTAGCTGATGCGAATTTCGGCTGCGGCTCATCACGGGAACATGCACCGATTGCGATAAAAGCGGCCGGCATGCAGGGCGTTATCGCAAAGAGCTTTGCACGGATATTTTACAGAAATTCATTTAATATAGGCCTTCCTATTTTTGAGTCTGAAGATGCTTCTGATAAAATATCAGAAGGTGATGAAATAGAGATTGATGCTGACAACGGCATAATCAGGAACCTGACCAGGGGAGAAGAATACAGGGCAAAACCCATTCCGCCCTTTATGCAGGAGCTGATAACTGCCGGCGGCCTGATCGAATGGACAAAGAAGCGGATAAAGGCTTCATAGCTGCCTATCGCACGCTCTCTCCAGACACACTGAAAGAAAAAATATGCTTTGCTGAGGAGATGCTGAAAAGCTGTTCTCTCTGCCCTCCCCTGAAAAGAACGATCACCTATGCCGAATACAGGAATACACTCAAGGAAGCGGAAGGTGCCGGGTTAGAGCTGCTTGATTGATTTTTTGTCTTCTCAATAAAAAGAAATATGCATTTTTTCATAGTGATCAGGTAAAATAAAAAAACAAGGAGAAGAACATGCAGGATGACAGGCGCAAATATATAAGATACGATATTCCCCTTGAAGTCGAATTTAAACCCCTTGAAAACGCATCTGAGTTTTTATCAGGGCTTACGTTAAATTTTTCCCGCTCCGGAATCTGCTTTTCCTCATCATTTAAAGCTCCCCGCCTTAATGAGGTGCTTGATTTAAGGGTAAAGAGACCAGATGAAGATACTTTTGTTTCAGCTATCGGTGATCTTGTCTGGAAAGAAGAATCATCGAAAGAATGTTTCTATGGAGTAAACCTGATGTCCATGGAAGCCGAGGCCAAGAGTATAATCCTGGAGACCGCCTATAACCGATGGCTCGATCTCATGCGTGACCGGCAGTAACCAGGAGACCTCACCAACCCCATCTTTGGCATCTCAATAATCATTTTTTACATTTTTATCATATCAGCCCAAATATCATATCAAGCAAATGATGAGCTTTATCTATTTATATTAATAACTTATGAAGCTCCGACTGTAAGACCGCTCTCTTCATATTTGCTTCATAGTTTATAATTATTCTAATATAGTAATGATTAATGAAATAAGTCAATTTCGATTGATGAAAAAGAGGTGTACGTTAATATGCTCTATGTAGGATTAATCATGGGTATGATAATCGGAAGTTTTATAACCGTAATAGTATTTTCGGTTTCAAAAACATTATTTTATGGGTCGGGGGTTTCCCGTTCTGTCAGCACTGCAGGCGGACACAACACTGTAGCACGGAAAGCTGAACATCTGAACCCAATGACGTTTCCGCTGAATGACAACTATGAAAGAGATCGCTAAAGCTTTTGCAATATCACTGGCAGTATCCTGTCTATTTACACTCATTGTTGTTATGCTGGCCTGATTGCCAGCCGTGACTTCATCTGTGTAGCATACCTCATGTAATGTCGTGCTTCTCCTGTCCGTGTTATACTTGAAGAAAAGAGGTTTTTCATGACACAACAAGATGACAAAAAAGCGATAACGTGGGCCACATTGTGCCATGTCGCTGCCCTTTCTTTGTTTCTGGGAGTACCCTTCGGCAATATCATTGTACCCCTGGTTATCTGGCTGGTCAAAAAGGATGATTTCCCTCTTGTAGATGAGCAGGGAAAGGAATCATTGAACTTCCAGGTTACTATGACCATTTACGGCGTAATAGCAGGACTCCTCTGCTTTGTTTTTATCGGCTTCATTCTCCTGCCCGTTCTTGTGGTAATGGATGTTGTCCTTATCATCATTGCCACAGTCAAGACAAACAAGGGGGAAAGGTACCGTTATCCATACACGATACGGATCATCAAGTAGCTGACAGCAACCACGTTCTCTTTCCAAAATCTGTAACATGGACAATTTCCAACGGTTATTTTTATAATAGAGGCTTGACAACAATAACATACATACGGAGGATTCATGCGTAAATTATTAACAGTCTTTGGAATCATATTATTGGCAACCGGAGTATATGCAGAGAGCGAGTCCCCTTTAAAGACAGAAAAGGACCGGCTCAGCTACAGCATAGGGTTAGATATCGGAAATAATTTAAAAAATCAGTCCTTGGATATTGACTCAGATTTTCTTTCCAGGGGGATCAGTGATGCCCTGTCCGGGAGCAAACAGTTATTAACTGACGAGGAATTCAAGGAAACCATGGCTAATTTCAGAAAAGAGATGATGGCGAAACAGGCATCCATGATGAAAGAGATCAGTGATAAAAATAAAAAAGACGGCGAAGCATTTCTCGCAGAAAACAAGAAAAAAGAGGGCATCGTAACTCTCCCGAGCGGACTGCAGTACAAAGTGATAAATGAAGGTGCGGGGGAATCTCCGAAGGTGTCTGATACAGTCACTGTAAATTATCGCGGCACCCTGATTGACGGCACTGAGTTTGACAGTTCATACAAACGGGGAGAACCCGCTTCTTTTAAAGTCAATGCAGTGATTGCCGGATGGACAGAAGCGCTTCAGCTCATGAAAAAAGGCTCCAAATGGGAGCTGTATATCCCCTCCGGCCTTGCCTACGGAGAACGCGGCGCAGGACGTCAGATCGGGCCCAACTCAGCCCTTATCTTTGATGTCGAGCTGTTGTCCATGAAGTAATTTCCTTTTCCAAAGGATTCATTTTCAATTCCTCAGGCCCTGTAACTATTACAGGGCCTGTTCTTTTTATCGATCCCGTAGCTGTAACGCAGGCAGTACTGTTCAAGAAAAGCGATAATGGCCCATGCCTCAGCAACAGGCTTTACTTCTGAATTGATTTCACGGGACCATCTAAATTGACAACCGGGCTGTAATGTGATAGATAAGAATAAGAGGAGTAATCACTCTTAATCGAAGGGAGGCACAAAATGAAGGAAGCTCTTGCCGGCAATACCCAAAAAGAGATAAAAAATATACTTAACAGATTACATGATTTTACCATTGATGCTGAGGATTGCATATTCCAGCTGCAAACCGCTTTTATATACTCTCGCTCTGAACCGCTCTCTGAGCTAAAGGCGAAGATCAATCGTATTAAAAGTGAAGAGATCACAATGACCAAACAGTTAACAGAAATTGCCGGAAATAATCTTGATACGCAAAAATATGTAGCGGTTCCGGGTCATCTCTCCACAATGGCGGCGAACATAGAAAAAGTATCAGAGCTCATTGATGATAAGAATAAGGACAGGATCCTTTTCTCTGATAAGGCAGTAAACGAGTTCATGTTTTTGCTGCAAAGACTTTCTGAAATCGTGCGGCCCGTAGCAGATATTCTTCTCGCGAGAAATGTTTTTCTCAGTCAATATGTACAGGAGTCCCAGGCCGGCTTCGAAAAAACCGCTCATGAATATGCTACATTTCACGAAGATCGCCTCATTCGAGGGCAGTGTCTTCCTATAGCATCATCCATGTATATTGGCATGCTCGATGCTGTAAAAAGTGTCGCCTGGCATGCGAAGGAAATAACAGTCAAACTCACAGGATGATACTGACATTGATACAAGAGTGTGTCGAAGATGAGATAGAGAGCTCGGATTTTCAGAGGTCAATTTTAACACCATTTACAACATCATGAAGCGCTTTCTTATTAATTATCCTGATTGTGCGGCCTTTAACTTCAAGAATCTTTTTTTCGCTCATTTTCTTTAATATCCTGGAGAGAGTCTCGGGAATAGTCCCCAACAGGCTCGCAAGCTGTCCCTTGGAAATATCAATTTCTACCAAGTCCCTGCAGGAAGACTGCTTGCACATGTAAACGAGGTATGCTGCCAGCCTGCCCGGCACTTCCTTAAGAGAAAGGTCCTCAATCATTCGGGTAAAATGCTGAAGGCGCAGTGAAAGGTTTGCCATCATGTTCATAACAACTGTCGGCTCTTTCTTAATGAGCTGGAGAAAGGCCCGTCGCTGCAGATAATATGCCTTTGTTTTTTCCAGAGCGTCAGCATGTGCAGGATAAGGTGCCCCTGCAAAGGCGGAGACAGCGCCAAGCAGTTCATTTGAACCCACAAAATGGAGTATCTGCTCCTTCCCTTCAGCAGAGAGCTTAAACACCTTTACCCGGCCCTTTAGTATGATATAAAAACCGGCGGATTCACTGCCTTCTGAAAATATATTCTCCCCCCGGGCAAACTCACGCTCTATAAGTATTTCATCAAGCATGTTAAACGCACGATCAGGGAGATTCTGAAATAACGGTATACCAGACATCCTGGATATCTGTTTATCCCGGGCTTCACTCATAAATACAGTAATACCATTTACCACCCCCCCCTGTCAAAAACGCTCCCTTTGTCCCTTTGTCCCTTTGTCCCTTTGTCCCTTTGTCCCTTTGTCCCTTTGTCCCTTTGTCCCTCTGCCCCTCTGCCCCTCTGCCCCTTTACCTCCTTACCTCCTTACCTCCTTACCTCCTTACCTCCTTACCTCTATTTTTTATCCTTCTTGACATAAGTCAAGGACATGACCAACAGAGATTGATAAGATACACTCAGATGACAAATAAAAGCACAACAATAATAAAACAGATTAAGGAGGAACACTATGTTTTGTAATCAATGTGAACAAGTAGCTAAAGGCGGGGGCTGCCATAAAATTGGGACCTGTGGAAAGAAACCGGACGTTGCCGCGCTTCAGGACCTGTTAATACATTCCCTGAAAGGCCTGTCTCTCTATGCTGTCCAGGGGCGCAACGCAGGGATCACGGATAAAGAGGTAGACCGGTTCACAGTAGACGCGCTTTTTTCTACACTCACGAATGTTAACTTTGACGCTGAACGGTTCTTTACCTTAATTAATAACAGTGTCAAGTTGAGAGAAAAACTGAAAACCAGGATAAACCAAAGCGGAATAAAAACAGCTATCAAGCATGAAACTGCCGAGTTCATCCCGGAAAAAACAGTTGAAGGCATGGTCAAGCAGGGCATGACTGCGGGAATTACCGCCAATGAGGTCGATGCTGACATCTCATCGCTGCAGCAGACAACGCTCTACGGTTTAAAAGGGGTTGCCGCATATGCCTACCACGCGCAAATTCTCGGTCATACAGACGAATCAATTTACGCTTACACTCATGAGGCATTAAGCTCAATGCTCAGTACAGACCTCTCTCTTGAGGACTGGCTAGCCATAACCCTGAAGTGTGGTGAAATAAACCTGAAGGTAATGGAGCTTCTTGATGCGGCGAATACGGGAAAATACGGACATCCTGTTCCTACTGAAGTCCCGCTGGGTGTCAGGAAAGGAAAGGCGATCCTCGTTTCCGGTCATGACCTGTACGATCTGGAGGACGTACTGAAACAGACAGAAGGAAAAGAAATACAGGTATATACACATGGTGAAATGCTTCCCACACATGGTTATCCGGAGTTAAAAAAGTACCCGCATTTCTATGGTCACTACGGGACAGCATGGCAGAACCAGCATAGAGAATTTGCAGCGTTTCCCGGTGCGGTGGTCATGACAACAAACTGTCTCCAGAAACCACACGAATCCTATAAAGAGAATGTGTTTACCTGCGGAGTAGTGGGATGGCCGGGTATTGCCCATATCAGGAACCGGGACTATACACCAGCTATTAATCGAGCTCTTGAGCTTCCCGGGTTTACAGAAGACGTGGCAGGTGATACTGTCATGACAGGCTTTGCGAGAAATGCGGTTATGGGTGTTGCGGACAAGGTAATTGACGCTGTAAAGAGCGGATCCATAAGGCACTTCTTTCTTGTTGCAGGATGTGACGGAGCCAAACCAGGAAGAAACTACTATACTGAGTTTGTAGAGAAAGTCCCTGATGATTGCATCGTACTGACTCTGGCGTGCGGCAAGTTCAGGTTTTTTGACAAGAAACTCGGTGATATTGGAGGAATTCCCCGGCTGCTCGACATCGGCCAGTGTAATGACGCATACTCTGCTATCCAGATCGCTCTGGCCCTTTCAAAAGCCTTTAATGTGGAGGTAAATCAGCTGCCCCTCTCAATGGTGCTGTCCTGGTATGAGCAGAAAGCGGTAGCAATACTTCTTTCACTGCTCCATCTCGGAATCAAGGACATCAGGCTCGGGCCTACGCTTCCTTCATTTCTGACACCGAATGTTCTGGACCTACTCGTCAAGAATTATGATATTAAACCGATCACAACTCCTGATGAGGACCTTGCGGCAATCCTCCAGAAACACCCCGTCGAAGCATAGCCAGGTTCAGGCGGGGAGCACCTGCTCCCCGTCTGTTATTCTGCATGGAAGTCTGTTCAGCACCTGCCCCGTTGTTGTTACTTCTTCTGATTTAAGCTTTTACGAACAAGTACCGATAAAAAAGAAGTTAATCTCAAGGAGAATCCATGAATGTAGCATTTGTCAATCCGTTTCTCAGCGCGATACTGAATATATTATCGACTATGGCAAAGCTTGATGCAAAACCGGGCAAACCCAGGGTTAAGGATAACGAGCTTGCCTGCGGTGATGTTACCGGCATCATAGGAATGGCAAGCGATCAGACAAAAGGCACTCTTGCAATTACCTTCACTGAACCGGTGATTCTTGAAATAACGCGGCGCATGATTGAGGATGAAGTATCTGAAATAGATGATACTGTAACCGATATGGTTGGCGAAATTACGAATATGGTTACTGGCGGGGCAAAGAAAGTGCTCAGCGAGGAAGGGTACTCTTTTGATATGGCTATTCCTTCTGTTATTTCAGGGAAGGATCATATTGTTTGTCACAAATCCAGGGCGCCGGTAATAATCGTACCATTTCATACTGACGCCGGAGACTTCTTTATCGAAATCTGCTTTGAGCAGTAGATCAGTGCGTGGTTCTTTTTGACAGTTCATGTCAAATTAATGACCGAAACAATCGAACATCCTTTCTTACATGTCATTTCCCTTATCTAATTCTCTTTAATTATCAAAGAGTTAATTGAACATACCATGCCATAGTGAGAGTGGCATAGTACTTGCGATTGAGTTGAATCATGGAAAGAAGACTCTACAGGCGGGTAGATACATGCATTCCTGTCAAATACCATTGCGAATATATTCTTTACAATGGCACTGTTGAAAATATTTCAGAAAATGGTATGTTTATTCGAACTACAAACTTTCTTCCCTGTACGAACGAGATTGAGATGATTGTCCCTCTGAATGAAATAGTGACGACATGCACCGCGAAAATACGGAGAATAATCAAGACAGACAACACAACCTTTCAGGTAGGGTTAGAAATTCTTAATCCTTCTTCTGCCTATCTTGACTTTGTGGAAAAACTTAAATCCCTTTGTTCAAGCCTGAAAAGCCACTAGCCTGTGTGTTCAGAACTTCAGAGTATCTGACTACATTTTCGATTGCTGGCCGGTCATCTGAAATTCAGCTTTTTGTTCTCCCAAATATCATGAAAAATGTTAGAGTATCATTTTTGGGAGTAGTAATAAGGCATGAAAATATACTTCTTAAGCATAGTGATAATTGCGTTCTTCGGATGTGCCACAGCCGCTCATCAGCAGAAGCTGGATTTATTTGAAAAAATAAGCGGAGACTATGGAGTTGCGGTTCGCTGGGGCCGCTTTGATCTTGCGGAAACCTTCAGGAAGAATCTGGCTCAAAGAGAGGAACCATTCGATGCCAATAGAGCGAAGACGGTTAAGGTAACGTCATACGAGCCTCTCAACAGGATTATGTCAGAAAACCACCTCGAGGCTGTTCAGGATGTGGAGATTAAGTATTATTTTGTTGACCGCTTGATTGAACGGACCATTCTTGACAGACAGGTATGGAAATATGATCTGTCTGAGAAAAAGTGGTATCTACACAGCAACCTCCCCGAATTCAGCAATAACAATGAAAACTGACCATGCCATTATGACAGTGAAATGCCAGAATGGCATGCTTTTTTTATAAGGAAATACTATAACTCGCTAATTTTACAGTATTCTTACTTGGTATAATTATTGCTTATATAATGATTAAAATAAATCTCCCCTCTACTCAATCAGAGGGAAAGCGAGGCTCTGTCATGAATTATTTTTTAAGAAATTATCCAACCAATCAAGTCATAATCATCCTGCTCATTCTGATTACCCCGGCTTTCAATAGTTTCGCATATGCAGACAGGGGCATGGAGATGGCAGCCCTTCAGGGTCAGTCAAAGCAGATCCAGTCGCTGATCAGCAATGGTGCTGATGTCAATGCCAAAAACAGGGACGGCGCTACACCATTAATGATGGCGTCGCTGATGGGACACACCAGCGTTGTTAAAATCCTCGCAGAAAACGGAGCGGACCTGAATGCACAGGATAAAAACGGTGAAACAGCCTTGATGGCAGCAGCCTTTGCAGGACAGGGCGATATCGTGAAGATCCTGCTTGAAAAAGGCGCTGACGTAAATGCGAAAGACCGGAAAAAAGAAACTGCTCTGGGTGAGGCAGCCTTTGCGGGACATGCAAATATTCTGAAACTCCTGTTGACTCATGGCGCTGATGTAAACGCAAAAGATCTGAACAAGGAATCCGCATTAATGCTCGCGTCTCTTGCGGGTCAGACTGATGTGGTGAGGGCCCTTGTTGCTGGAGGGGCAAATGTCAATGATGTCAACTGCATGAAGGTAACACCCCTGGTTTACGCGGCATTAAGAGGTCATACAGATACCGTTAAAGAGCTCATAGCCAGCGGAGCCGATGTTAACGCAAAAGACACAAACAACAAGACTCCAATAATGTATGCGGCCCTGAACAACCAGGTTGATGTAGTTGATGCCCTTGCAGACCATGGAGCGAATGTTAATGCAAAGGATTCCAAGGGGAGATCAGCGGTTATGTATGCGTCAATGCAGGGTAACGCAGACGCAGTCAATGCGCTCGTTGCAAAAGGCGCTGACCTTCTGATCAAAATAGCTGACCTGAAAGAGTCAAGTAACAACTATGCAAGCCTCGTCTGTGATAAAAACTGATCTCTGAAACAATAGATAAAAAACTCACGTACGGCCCGGGTATTCCGGGCCTTTTTATTCTCTCCAAAGTCCTGCCAGGAATATGCTCTGAAAAGGAAGTTCCCGCTGGTCAGAGTCAAATTTGACTTTAATAGTCCCCGTTACTATAATGGCATAAATTTCGACAACATATACTCATGGTCCGGGAGGAGCGCTCAATGAAAGATATTTCTGGGAAATCAATTATCGTGGCCGTAACCCTGCTGCTTATGGCAGTTACCCTGTCCTGTACAACGAAGGATCCTGAAACCATAAGGCTGGGGGTTGCCGGATCTCACAGCGGTGACCTCGCCTCCTATGGAATTCCGACTGTCAAGGCAGCTGAGCTGGTAGTCAGGGACATTAATGAAAAAGGCGGCGTCCTGGGCAGAAAAGTTGAACTACTTGTTGAGGACGATGTGTGCAAGCCCGAGATCGCGACCAACACAGCCACCAAACTGATTTCCGAAAATGTGCACGCTGTTCTGGGGCATATATGCAGTGGCGCCACCAAGGCAGCCCTTGGTATTTATAAGGCCTCAAAAGTCATTACCATATCTCCGTCAGCTACCAATCCCGCACTGACCCAAAGCGGTGACTACCCGAACTTTTTCCGGACAATTGCCTCTGACGATGCCCAGGCAAAACTCCAGGTCGATTTTACCCTCAATGTCTTACAAATAAAGAAAATAGCGATACTCCATGATAAAGGCGACTACGGCAAGGGTCTTGCCGAATTTTCAAAAAGCTATCTGGAATCATCGGGGAAAGCTGACATTGTCTTCTATGAGGGTATCACCCCGGGAGCGGTTGACTATTCCGCGGTAATTCAGAAGATTAAAACAGCCGGGGCAAAGGCTGTAATATACGGCGGCTATCATCCCGAGGCATCGAAAATTGTAATGCTCATGCGTAAAAAGAAGATGGACACAGTATTTGTATCCGGCGACGGTGTGAAAGACAACACCTTTATTAAAGTTGCAGGTGAATATGCGGAAGGTGTGTACGCAACTGGCCCCCAGGACGTCTCGAAAAACCCGTTGTACATAAAAGCGGCTGATGATCATAAGACGGCAAACAACTCTGATCCCGGAGCTTTTTTCTTTAACGCGTACGCGGCTGCACAAGCCATCCTGAACGCTTTCGAAAAGGCCGGTTCGACAGAATACAACGCTGTATCAAAGGCATTGAAATCAGAATTCATTGAAACACCCCTTGGCAATATCAGTTTTGATAAGAGCGGCGATGCAATCGGTGTTGGTTTCTCAATGTATAAAGTACAAAACAGGGAATACAGAGAAGTTAAGTAATCTCTACGCAGTTTTTGAGGGACAGCCTGTACCAGCGTGCTGCCCCTTTTTTCAATGCCTGTCGATAGTTTCCTTAAGCTGCTGTCCAGCATTCCAGTTCAAGGGCATGCTATACTATATCCGTTCAGGAAAAGATATTTTTTGCTTTAAATTCTAATAGATACTCTACTAATCTGTTATGGAATATTTTCTCCAGCTCTTTCTCGGAGGACTTACAAGAGGAAGCATATATGCTCTTATAGCACTTGGCTATACCATGGTGTATGGCATAATCGAGCTGATTAACTTTGCCCACGGCGAAATCTATATGCTCGGAGCATTTACCGCGCTGATCATCTCGAGTGTGCTCGGACTTTATGGTTTCAGCGAAGTGTCAATCATTATTCTTGCCTCAGTCTTTGCTGTGCTGTATTCAGCAGCCTATGGTTTTACCGTTGAAAAAATAGCCTACAAACCCCTTCGCCATGCTCCCCGTCTTTCTCCTTTGATCAGCGCGATCGGCATGTCGATCTTTTTGCAAAATTATGTTCTGCTGGCTCAGACATCAGACTTCCTGCCCTTTCCAAGCCTTATCCCGGAGTTTTCTTTTATGGAGCCCGTAGCACACATATTCGGCTCATCAGAATTGATCATATTCATGACAACAACCATGGCAATGGTAATTTTGACGGTTATCATAAAATTCACCAAAACCGGAAAGGCAATGCGTGCAACTGCACAGGACAGAAAAATGGCGATGCTCGTCGGTGTTGATGTAAATAAAATCATTTCAACAACCTTCGTAATCGGCTCGGCCCTTGCGGCAGTCGGCGGCATCCTGATAGCGTCTCATATCGGCCAAATCAATTTTTATATAGGCTTTATCGCCGGAATCAAGGCATTCACCGCGGCTGTACTGGGTGGTATCGGCAGCATACCAGGGGCTGTGCTCGGAGGATTTATTCTGGGATGGACAGAGAGTTTTGCCACCGGGTATGTGTCCAGTGACTATGAAGATGTCTTTGCCTTCGCACTGCTCGTCTTAATTCTTATTTTCAGACCGGCAGGACTTCTGGGAAAATCAAGGGCACAAAAAGTATAAAGGAGTACTTCGCGCTTTCAATGATAAACAGGAGAGAAATAAAAACTTCACTGCTTATATCCATCTGGTTTATGCTGCTTACCTTTCCTGTCATGGTCATAAAAATAAATCCCATTGAAAAAATTGTTCAGTGGCGCTGGATGAACCTGCTGCTTGTCGGAATTGGAAGTTTTCTCTTCTCTCTGCTCTGGCGCTATTTCATGCAGAAAAAAGAAACCGGTACAATGGCGGCAGCAGCCGGATCTAAACCAGCTGCATTATTGTTACGGAGAATCCGTGAAGAACCCAGACTCCGGAATATGCTTATCACAGTGAATGCCCTGCTTGCGCTGGCCTTTCCCTTTTTGTTTTCTACCTATCAGGTAAATATCATGACAACCGTTCTTCTCTACATCATGCTCGGTCTGGGACTTAATATCGTTGTCGGGCTTGCCGGTCTTCTGGATCTTGGCTATGTGGCCTTTTACGCTGTCGGTGCGTACTCCTATGCCCTTCTCAACCATCATTTCGGCATCAGTTTCTGGGTGGCCCTTCCCTTTGGCGCGTTAATCGGAGCGGTTTTCGGAATACTCCTGGGATTTCCAGTGCTCCGGCTCAGGGGAGACTACCTTGCCATCGTAACGTTGGGCTTCGGGGAAATCATTCGCTTGATCCTCGAGAACTGGAATGAGTTTTCTTTCGGGCCCAGCGGCATTGCCAATATTCCCCGACCCTCTTTCTTTGGCCTTGATTTTTCTCTTCATGAATCGTCCACCTTTATATATTTTATAATGATACTTCTCGTTCTCTTTACGATCTTTGTTGTAAACAGGCTTCAGGATTCCCGGATCGGCCGGGCCTGGATAGCCCTTCGGGAGGATGAGATAGCCTGTCAGGCAATGGGCATTGACAAGGTGAAGACAAAGCTCACGGCATTTGCCCTTGGAGCAACATGGGCGGGTATGGCCGGTGTCATATTTGCTGCAAAAACCACCTTTATTAACCCGGCCAGTTTTACATTCCTTGAATCCGCAATGATACTCTCTATTGTTGTCCTTGGAGGTATGGGATCAATTCCAGGTGTTATTTTCGGTGCAATAATATTAATTCTGCTACCAGAGTACCTGAGGGCGTTCTCGGAGTACCGCATGCTTCTTTTCGGGGCAATCATGGTCTTGATGATGGTTTTTCGGCCCCAGGGCATTATAAGTGATGTAAGAAAAACATACCGTATCAAACACCGGGAGAGCCCTTAGACTGTCTATTATGAAATTACTCGAAGTGGATAAGCTGACAATGGATTTCGGTGGTTTACGGGCTATTAACCGTCTTGACCTGTGTGTAGAGAGCGGTGAAATTCTCGCGCTCATAGGTCCCAACGGTGCCGGCAAAACAACTTTTTTCAACTGTATAACCGGGATCTCTCTGCCGACAAGCGGTGAAATATTTCTTGCGTCCCCTGGAAAGAACCGAAAAAAGCTGAACGGGATGAAGCCCAATCTTATAACAAAAAGAGGCATGGCCCGGACTTTCCAGAACCTTCGGCTTTTTCCAAATATGACCGCCCTTGAAAATGTGATGGTAGCGCATCATTGCCGGACATCATCCCGGATCATTGGCGCACTCTTCAGAGGCAGTTCAACGAGAGCGGAAGAGCAGAAAGTGCTGGAAAACAGCTATCAAATACTGGAAAAATTCGGCCTTATCCCGTATATCAATGAATACGCCAAAAACCTTCCCTACGGTGCGCAGAAACGACTCGAAATAGCACGGGCCCTGGCCACCAACCCGGTTCTCCTCCTCCTTGATGAACCTGCTGCCGGACTCAACTCCCATGAAACCCTTGAGCTGAACAAAATGATCATCAGGATCCGCGATGATGAGGGTATATCAATTCTGCTGATAGAGCATGACATGAAACTGGTAATGAGCATATCCGACAGAGTCGCTGTCCTGGACTATGGAAGTAAAATAGCTGACGCTCCACCTGATGAGATTAAAAGAAATAAGGCTGTAATCAGGGCATACCTCGGAGAGGAGTTCAGTGCTTAACGTCAGGAATATTTCTTCGTATTATGGAAACATAGAGGCCCTTAAAGATGTAAGTATTGATATATCAGAAGGTGAAATTATCACCCTGATCGGGGCCAATGGTGCAGGAAAGACGACCACTCTCATGTCCATTTCAGGGATCATCCCGCCCCGTTCAGGAGAGATCTATTTTATGGGACAAGAAATTCATACCATGAGCCCCGACAAGATAGTTTCCCTGGGAATATCCCAGGTCCCGGAAGGCCGCCATATTTTTCCTGACCTTACAGTAATGGAAAACCTTCATATGGGCGCTTTTCTCAGAAATGATACTCAAGGCATAAAAGATGACATTGATTATATCTTCAGCCTTTTTCCGATACTGACAAAAAGACAAAATCAGGCTGGAGGCACACTCAGCGGTGGAGAGCAGCAGATGCTTGCCATTTCAAGAGCATTGATGGCCAAACCCCGATTGCTGCTGCTCGATGAACCGTCCCTCGGGCTTGCGCCACTCATTGTCAAGCAGATATTTGAGATCATCAGAAAGATTAACGCTGAGCAGAACACAGCGATTTTCCTGGTAGAACAGAATGCAAACCTTGCACTGCATGCCGCCAACAGAGGCTATGTGATTGAGAATGGTTCAATCGTACTGGAAGATTCAGCAGAGAATCTGCTTTCAAATGACGAGGTAAAGAAAGCTTATCTCGGCCTCTGATGATCAAATGTAACCCCTAAGCAGCAACATCATGGACTCTCCCTGGGTTCATGGCCTGTATGTTGACCGCTATCGGCTTTTCATGTAAAATAATTTGTTCGATTAGTTGGTATAATGGGGCGTCGCCAAGCGGTAAGGCACCGGATTCTGGTTCCGGCATTCGGGGGTTCAAATCCTCCCGCCCCAGCCATTTAAGCTGTCAGCTGTCAGCAATCAGCTCTCAGCTAAGAATAAAATTCGAGATGTCGAATTTGTTGTTTTTTTTTGCTGACGGCTGATCGCTAACGGCTGATTGCTGAGAACTATTAAAGGTCCCATCGTCTAGTGGCCTAGGACACCGGCCTCTCACGCCGGGAACACGGGTTCGAGTCCCGTTGGGATCACCATTTTATTAATTGGCCGTCAGGATTCAGCCATAAGCGCTCAGATTTATTACTGACAGCTGACCGCTGAGAGCTGATCGCTTTTTTATCAGATTAAGGAGAACGCATGTCAAATTCATACAACATTGCTGTTATACCGGGCGATGGAACAGGCCCGGAAGTTGTCGCAGAGGGAATTAAAGTTCTTGATGTCGCTGCGAACAAGGCCGGATTCAAACTCAATTACAACTATTACGATTACGGCGGAGACCAGTATCTGAAAACAGGTGAAGTCCTTCCTGACAATGCAGTTGAGGAATTAAAAAAGAACGATGCAATATACCTCGGTGCTATCGGGCATCCGGATGTAAAGCCGGGAATACTTGAAAAAGGCATTCTCTTAAGGTTGCGTTTCGAACTTGATCAGTATATCAACCTCAGGCCAGTAAAACTCTATCCAGGCATAGACTGCCCCATAAAGGACAAGGAACCTGAGCATATTGACTTTGTCGTTGTCAGGGAAAACACGGAAGGGTTGTACGCCGGAGCAGGCGGTACCCTCAAGAAAGGGACCCCCGATGAAGTAGCCATTCAGGAATCAATCAATACCAGGAAGGGAGTGGAGCGGTGCATCCGCTATGCATTTGAGTACTGCAAAAAGCGCAACAAAGACAATAAGCTCACGCTCTGCGGAAAAACAAACGTGCTCACCTTCGCATTTGATCTCTGGGAGAGGGCATTTTATGAGACTGCCCGGGAGTATCCCGGTATTACGGCTGATTATGCCCATGTAGACGCAATCACCATGTGGTTTGTGAAAAACCCGGAATGGTTTGATGTGATTGTCACTGACAATATGTTTGGAGACATTATCACAGACCTTGGAGCCATGATACAGGGCGGAATGGGAATTGCCGCAGGCGGAAATATAAATCCAGAGGGAGTCTCAATGTTTGAGCCGATCGGCGGGTCAGCGCCAAAGTATAAAGGTCAGAACATTATTAATCCCCTCGCCGCAATCTGTGCCGCCGGCCTCATGCTTGAACACCTTGGAGAAGAGAAGTCAGGAAAAGAGATAGAAAAGGCAGTAATGAACGTTACAGCACATGATATTAAAAGCCTTGCAGCTGGACAAATGGGACACTCCACAACAGAAGTGGGTGACCTTGTTGCAACGTACGTTACAAAACTATAGGAGATACGATGTTAAAAAAGAAGGACAAATATGTTGTAGCCGTTGTAGGCGCAACAGGAGCGGTCGGCAATGAAATGATCGCAACAGTTGAGGAAAGAAATTTTCCTGTTTCCGAGCTTCGCCTGTTTGCGTCGGAACGGTCTGAAGGAAAGACACTTGATTTTCAGGGGAAAGCAGTGCGTGTAGAAATACTTACGGATAAAGTCTTTGACGGAATTGATATCGCGCTCTTTTCAGCAGGAGGAAACAGGAGCAAAGAATTTGCGCCACACGCGGCAAAAGCAGGCTGTGTGGTTATAGATAATTCAAGCGCCTGGAGAATGGACCCTGAAGTGCCTCTCGTGGTACCGGAAGTTAACCCTGATGACCTTGACTGGCATAAAGGCATAATCGCAAATCCCAACTGTTCAACCATTCAGATGGTAGTTGTTTTAAAACCGATACATGATGCCGCGAAGATAAAAAGAGTTGTGGTGACAACATTTCAGTCTGTTTCAGGGACTGGGAAAAAAGCGATGGATGAACTGCTTCAGCAAACCAGGGAACTCCTGAATTCCCAGGACATAAACCCGACGGTATACCCTCATCAGATCGCCTACAACTGCCTTCCCCATATTGACCGCTTTGAAGATGACGGATACACAAAGGAAGAAATAAAAATGGTCAATGAAACAAAAAAGATTCTGGGAGATGACTCTGTTCAGGTCTCAGCCACTACAGTGCGGGTCCCGGTGTTCAGGGGCCACTCTGAGGCGCTCAACATTGAAACGGAGAATCACATTTCAGCCAATGAGGTCCGGGCGGTTCTTTCAGCGGCTCCTGGAGTACTGGTGTATGACGCTCCCGAAAAAAACATTTATCCTCATCAGATTGTTTGTGCTGGCAGAGATGAAGTGTATGTCGGCAGGGTAAGAGAAGATAAAACCATCGAGAACGGCATAAACATGTGGATTGCAGCTGACAACCTGAGAAAAGGGGCTGCCCTGAATGCTGTACAAATAGCCGAGGAGCTGATTAAAAGGGCCTGACCAGAACTAAAAGTCAGATTTCTAGATCTAGAGAATTTTCATGGAAAAAGTCGACTACATTCTCAGGGCTGATCATCTGCTGACTATGGAAGACGGCCTGCCAGTCATCAGTGACGGGGCAGTGGCTGTTCATGGCGCTGATATCAGGGCTGTCGGGACATTCGACACGATTTCTGAACAGTACAGCTCAGAAAACATATTGGGCGGAAAAGATACCGTTCTCATGCCCGGCCTTATCAACACCCATACGCATGCTGCCATGGTGTATTTCAGAGGACTTGCCGATGATATGCCCCTGCAGGACTGGCTTGAAAAGCATATATGGCCGGTAGAAATGAAGTGGTTGACCGCTGAATTTGTTGATGATGCCATTGAACTGGCCTGCGTTGAGATGCTTAAGTCCGGTGTCACAACCTACGCTGATCAGTATTTTTACCAGGACATTGCCGCGAGCAAGCTCGTTCAGATAGGCATGCGGGGAGTTCTTGGTTCGGGAGTTATTGATTTTCCCTGGAAAGATGTAGCACAGTCTCCTGAAGATTATTTTATAAAAGCGGAAGCTCTCATTAAGGAATGGAAGGGAAGTGAGCTTGTCACCCCCTGTGTTGCGCCGCACGCGACCTACACCTGCAGTCCTAAAAACTACATGCGGGCAAAGGAACTGGCTGACTCACATGATGTACCGCTCCATACCCATCTTGCTGAAACACAGTTTGAAGTCGCAGAGTGCAAAAAGCGGTTCGGGAAGAGCCCCGTCGAGCATTTACATGACATTGGCTTTTTATCTGAACGTGTTTCTGCTGCACATTGTGTTTGGTTGACAGATAAAGAAATAGAAATTCTGTCAGAGAAAAAGGTCGGCGTTGCCCACTGCATAGAGAGCAATCTGAAACTTGCTTCAGGTATAGCTCCTGTTCCAAAACTTCTTAACGCAGGAGTGAATGTTGCGTTCGGCACAGATGGTGCCGCCAGCAACAATGATCTCAGCATTTTGGGAGAGATGGCAACTGCCGCAAAAATTCATAAAGCAGCTTCACTGGATGCCACAGTCCTTGATAGCAAAACCGCTCTCCTCATGGCAACAAAGAACGGTGCCGGGTTATTTGGACTCGAAAATAAAATCGGATCGATTAAGGTCGGCAAAAAAGCTGACCTTGTGCTCGCGGACCTGAATAAGCCTCACCTGGTTCCGCTCTATGATGTATATTCCCATATCACCTACAGCATGAGGCCTTCCGACATACATACAGTAATGGTAAACGGGAAAGTTGTTGTTGACAACGGCAGGCTTACCACGATCGATGAGAATGAAGTATTAGCAAAAGCAAAAATCTGGAGCAATAAAATTAAAGCAACATAATTCTGTTCCTCTTTGTTTACCGTTAACTATAGAATGCATCATGATACATATCTCACGTCCTGTCTGTAAAATCTGCTCTCACAGCACTCAACTCATTAAGGACAAACAGTCCTCCATTTCATATCACCACTGTGGCATCTGTGACTATATATTCACAGATGAAAAGCACTTCCTATCTAGAGAGGAAGAAGAGTCCCGGTACCGGCAGCACAATAATACAATGGAAAATGAGGGTTATGTGAGCATGCTTGATAACTTTATTGATGAGAATATTGCGCC